>NZ_JBFUCL010000312.1:0-4572 GCF_056405255.1 Agromyces sp. P1_H4
GTCGGCGTCGGCGCCCCATGCGCCGTCGAGGGATGCGCCGGACTCGCCGGCGTCACCGACGCGCTCGAGGGCCCCGCGGAGGGATGCGGTGCCGACGGCCCGCCGGGCGCCGTCGTCGGCGAGCATCTCGGTGAGGGTGATGACAGCGTGCTCGGCGCGGTTCGCGATCGGGAACCAGGGGATGGCGCTGTGCCAGGCGCGGAACGAGAGGCGCACGAGGTGGTGGAGCTGATCGAGGTGGGTGCGCTCGTGGGCGATCACGGCTGCCAGCTCGTCGGGCGTGAGCGCGTCGATGAGCCCGTCGGTGAGCACGGTCGCGGTGCGGATGCCCGGCACGCAGTACGCGAGCGGCACCGGGTGCGCGAGCACGCGCGTGCGGGGGTCGCCGGGCATCGGGTGGCTGAGCAGGCCGATGAGCTGGTGCTGCCGTCGCCGCTCCCGTTCGGCGCGCACCGCGGTGAGCGCCAGGTTGAGGGTGAGCAGCAGGGCGATGGCCACCGCGAGGGTGAGGGCGGCGACCTCGGCGACGCCGAAGCCGGCAGGGAGGGGGCCGGTGAGCAGGTACGGGGCGAGCGCCGCGACGGCTGCCGGCAGGGAGCCGGCCGGTGCGGCACCGAATGCGAKGAGGCATCCGATCATCGACAGCCCCCCGGCGAGGGCGATGGCCTGCCAGAGCGCGAGCGCGGCCGCGGGTGCGCGCGACGGCCAGTCGGCACGGGCCAGGACGACCGGCACCGGCCACGCCAGGGCGACCGCGAGGGCGCCGAGCACCGCCGAGACGGCGAGCATGGTCAGTGGCGCGCGAGCTCGTCGAGCAGGCGGCGCAGGGTGGCCGCTTCGCCCGCGCTGGCGGTGCCGACGAAGCGGGCGAGGGCGGCGTCGCGGTCGGCGGAACGGTCGAGCACCTCGTGCATGAGCTCGGCGGTGTGCTCCTCGCGACTGAGCAGCGCGCGATAGCGGTGCGGCCGCATGTCCCGCGAGCGCGACACGAACCCCTTGCGCTCGAGGCGCGAGAGGACGGTGAGCACCGTGGTGGTGGCGACCATGCGGGCGGCGTCGTCGCGCAGTGCGAGCGCGTCGCGCATCTCGTTCGCCGTGAGCGCGACGTCGCTCGTCCAGAGCACCTCCATCACGGAGCGTTCCAACTCGCCGAGACTCGCCATGCGTCCAGACTACCGGCTTCCGCCGAATTGTTCTACGCTACGTAGAAGGATGTTCTACGTCGTGTAGTAGACATGACGGAACGACTGGGAAGGGGCATCCGTGAACGAACTGCTCGACCCGCTGCTGCTCGCTCGCTGGCAGTTCGGCCTCACCACCGTCTACCACTTCCTCTTCGTTCCACTCACTATCGGCCTCGCCAGCACGGCCGCGATCTTCCAGACCGCGTGGTACCGCACCGGCAAGGCGGAGTACCTCCGCATCACCCGGTTCTTCGGGTCGATCTTCCTCATCAACTTCGCCATGGGCGTGGTCACGGGCATCGTGCAGGAGTTCCAGTTCGGCATGAACTGGTCGGAGTACTCGCGCTTCGTCGGCGACGTGTTCGGGGCGCCCCTCGCGATGGAGGGCCTGCTCGCGTTCTTCTTCGAAGCTACCTTCATCGGCCTCTGGATCTTCGGGTGGGACAAGCTGCCACGCGGCCTGCACCTCGCGACGATCTGGGCGACCGCGATCGGCTCGATCCTCTCGGCGTACTTCATCATCGCGGCGAACGCGTTCATGCAGAATCCGGTCGGCTACGAGATGAACGCCGACAAGGCGAGGGCCGAGCTCGTCGACATCTGGGCACTGCTCGCCAACCCGGTCGCCCTCGCGGCGTTCCCGCACACGATCGCCGCCAGCTTCATGGTGGCCGCGGGGCTCATCATCAGCGCCGCCGCCTGGCACCTGTCGCGGAACCAGCACCTCGACACCATGCGCCCCGCGCTGAAGTTCGGCCTCTGGGTGATGGTCGGTGCCGGCATCCTCACCACGCTGTTCGGCGACCAGCTCAGCCTCGCGATGGTCGCGACGCAGCCGATGAAGATGGCCGCCGCGGAGGCCACCTACGACACGGTCTGCGGCGCGGACGCCTCCTTCTCGCTGTTCACCCTCGGCACGCCCGACGGCAGCACCGAGCTCTTCTCGATCCGCGTGCCGTACCTGCTCTCATTCCTCTCGACGCATACGTTCGACGGCTGCGTCGAGGGCATCAACGACCTGCAGGCGGAGTACACGGCGCTCTACGGTCCCGGCGACTACTCGCCGATCATCTGGATCACCTACTGGGCGTTCCGCTGGATGATCGGGCTCGGCATGCTCCACGTGCTCGTCGCCGTCGTCGGCCTGTGGCTCACCCGCAAGGGCCGGATGCCGCGGCATCCGTGGATCTGGAAGGCGGCGATCTGGAGCTTCCCGCTCTCGCTCGGGGCCATGATCGTCGGCTGGATCTTCACCGAGATGGGCCGGCAGCCGTGGATCGTCTTCAGCCTGCTCCCGACCGCCTCGGCCGTGTCGCCGAACGTGACGGGCCTCGAGGTGCTCATCTCCCTCGTCGCCTTCACCTTGATCTACGGCGCGCTCGCGGTCGTCGAGGTGCGCCTGGTGATCCGGGCCATCCGGAAGGGTCCGCCCGAGGTCGGCGAGCCCGATCCCGAGTCGGGCCGCATCGAACCCGCCGCCACGGTGTACTAGGAGGACGTGACCATGGATCTCTCGGTGCTCTGGTTCTGGATCGTCGGCTTCCTCTTCGTCGGCTACTTCGTGCTCGACGGCTTCGACTTCGGGGTCGGCATGTCGCTTCCGTTCCTCGGCAGGGACGACACCGACCGGCGCGTGCTCATCAACACGATCGGTCCGGTGTGGGACCTCAACGAGACGTGGGTGATCGTGGCGGGGGCGTCGTTGTTCGCGGCCTTCCCCGAGTGGTACGCCACGTTGTTCTCGGGCTTCTACCTCGCGCTGCTGCTCATCCTCCTCGCGCTCATCGCGCGCGGCGTCTCGTTCGAGTACCGCCACCAGCGGCCCGAGTCGAGGTGGAAGGCGTGGTTCGACGGCATGATCRTCGTCGGGTCGGCGGTGCCCGCGTTCCTCTGGGGCGTGGCGTTCGCGAACATCGTGCAGGGCGTGCCGCTCGACGCCGACCACAACTACACGGGCACGCTGTTCGACCTGCTCAATCCCTACGCACTCCTCGGCGGACTCACCACGATGCTGCTCTTCTTCACCCACGGTGTCGTGTTCGTGTCGCTCAAGACCGAGGGCGACCTGCGGGAGCGCGCGCGCCGGCTCGCCGGGCGGTCGGGTGTCGCGACGATCGTGGTCGCCGCGGTCTTCCTGCTCTGGACCGGCCTCGCGTCGGGCACGCCGTGGTTCTGGATCCTGGCGGCGGTCGCGGCCGTCGCCCTCATCGCGGGCTGGCTGGCCAACCGTCGCGGTGCGGAGGGCGTGGCGTTCACGATGCTCGCCGTGACGATCGCGGCGGCGGTGTTCGCGCTCTTCGCGTCGCTCTTCCCCGACGTGATGCCCGCCTCGAACGACCCGGCGAACAGCCTCACGGTGGCCAACGCGTCGAGCACGGACTACACGCTCACCGTCATGAGCTGGCTGGCCCTCGTCGCCCTCCCGCTGGTGCTGGCCTACCAGGGATGGACGTATTGGGTGTTCCGCAAGCGCGTGACGCGTGCCGGCATCGAGGCCGCGGTGCACTGAGCGCGTGAAGCCCCTCGATCCCCGTCTCATCCGCCGGTCGCATGCCGCGCGGCGGTTCCTCGTCGCCGGCGCGCTGCTCGCGGCGGTGCAGGCCGCCGCCATCATCGCCTTCGCCTGGGCGCTCGCGTCGCTGGTGGCCGGCCTCATCGACGGCATGCGGATGCCGCAGGCGTGGCCCCTCATCGGGATCCTCGTCGTCGCGGCATCCGCCCGCGCCGTCGGCGCCTGGGGCTGGGACGTCGTGGGCTCAGCCGGCGCGATGCGGGTCAAGGCGGAGCTGCGAGGCGACCTGCTCGGCGCGCTCGAGACACGGCCGGGTGGCGTCCCGGGGTTCCCGACGTCGCGCATCGCCACGCTGCTCGGGCCGGGCCTCGAGGCGCTCGACGAGTACTTCGGCCGCTACCTGCCGCAGCTCGTGCTGACCGTGGTCGCGACCTCGGCCTGCGTCGTGGCCGTGTGGGTCGCCGACCCGCTGTCGGGCCTCGTGCTCGTCATCGTGCTGCCGCTCATCCCGGTCTTCATGGCGCTCATCGGCATGGCGACCGGTGCCGTGCAACGCCGGCAGTGGGAGAGCCTCGCCTCGCTCTCGCGCGGGTTCCTCGAGGTGGTCGGCGGGCTGTCGACGCTCATCCTCTTCGGCCGCGCCGATCGCCAGGTCGAGCGGATCCGAGCGGTCACCGACGACTACCGCCGGCGCACGATGACGGTGCTGCGGATCACCTTCCTCTCGGGGTTCACCCTCGAGTTCGCCGCGAGCCTCTCGGTCGCGATCGTCGCCGTGTCGATCGGCCTGCGGCTCGTCGCCGGCGACCTCACCCTGGCGCCCGGCCTCTTCGTGCTCGTGCTCGCGCCAGAGGTCTTCCTGCCGCTGCGCAACGT
>NZ_JBFUCL010000313.1:0-4508 GCF_056405255.1 Agromyces sp. P1_H4
CCGGGCCTACGGACGGTCAGTCGTCGAACGACACCGTCCACTCCGTCGTCGCGCCGTCGGCGATGCGGTACCAGGGCGACGGCACGGCCACGACCGTGGCGTCGCCGACGACCGCGACCTTGCCGTTCGCCGAGGTGACGAGCTCGCCGTTGACGTAGTAGTCGACGCCGGTGCGGTCGTTCGGCACCTGGACCTCGTCCTTCTTCGTGCCGGGACGGTCCTTGAACTTCGGTTCGCCGGGCGTGACCGGGGTGGTAAGGATCGGCACGTTCGCGAAGTCCATGTCGCTCGCCAGGTAGAACGAGGTGTACGCCGGCTGGTTGTACGTCGTCTGCTGGCGGGCGGTCTCGGCCCGGTACTGCACGTCGTGCATGAGCGTGGGCAGCTTGTGCGTCGTGACCTCGGTGCTCGTATAGATGCGCAGCGCGCTCGAGTCGGTCGTGCGAAGGAGCAGCTCCTCGCGCCAGTCGCCGAACACGTCGGCGACGAGCGACGGGTTGCCCTTCGTGCCGTTGTTCGTGAACGTGCCCGTCGCGGTGACCAGGGTGCCCCGGGTCCAGTCGTCGACGGTCGGGGTCACCTGCACCTGCGGGTTGCCGGCCAGGCCGCCGCCCACGATCTGCGTCGTGAGGTCGGCCGCCCAGCGGATCGACATGTTCGTGCCGGGCGTCGCCGTCGAGAGGATCTCGCCCTTGGCGCTCAACAGTCCGCTCGCGTCGGTGCCGCCGGGCAGGCTCGACCAGACCTCGATGCCGGGCACGTCGCTGCGCACGTCGCCGATCATGGCGCGGCCGGTGTCGCGGCCCGAGTAGGCGCCGAAGAGCACCTCGCCGGTCGCGGCATCCCGCATCGCCGACCCGTAGGGGGCGCCCGTCGCGCCCTCGTGGGCGGTCCACACCTCGACGCCGTCGCGCGACGGGTCGATGTCGGTCACGTGCATGGCGTCGCCGTGGCCGAGGCGCACGGTCGCGCCCGGGTTGGCGCTGCCGGGAGGCAGCACGTCGAACGAGCTGTAGAGCAGGCTGCCGTCGTCGTCGATCGTCGCCGAGCCGTAGACGAGCTCCTGCTTGCCGTCGGCGTCGACGTCGGCGAGGCTCAGCGAGTGGTCGCCCTGCGTGGTGATCGTCGCGAACTCGGGGTTCGTGCCGTCACGGCCGTGGGGTCCGTCGTTGAACGGGTTCGTCAGGGGCACATGGCCGCTGTCGACCTGCCACCGCTGGCTCAGCGTCTCGCCGTCCCAGTCGAGCGTGGTGATCGTCGTGCGCGTGTAGTAGCCGCGGGCGAACACCGCCGACGGGTGCTGGCCGTCGAAGTACCCGACGCCCGAGAGGAACCGGTCGACCCGGTTGCCCGGCTCGATGCGGGACATCGCGTAGTCGCCCCAGAGCAGGCCGTCGTCGCCGCGCCCGGTCGGGTAGGCGATGGTCTGGAGCTCCTCGCCCGTGGCGCTGTCGAACACCGTGAGGTACTCGGGACCGTCGACGATGAAGCCCTCGAACTCGCGCAGCTTGTTGTTCGCGCTGCGGCTCGGCGCATACACGTCGATGAAGTAGTCGGCGAGCTCCTGGGCGTCGGCCTCCGAGAGCGGGTACTCGTGCGTGACGGGGATGCCCCACGCCTGCTCGAGCGTCGCCGGCCAGTGTCCGGCGACCACCTCGGGGTGCTCGGTCCAGCCCTGGAACAGCTCGACGAGGTGCTGCTCGTAGCCGGCGGCGCTCATGCGGTAGTCGTCGGTGTGCGCGTAGCCCGCGGCCACATCCGCCTCTGGCATCGTGATGTACCGCTCGCTCGCGACCGTGCCGTCGGCGTTGTACGTGATCGACTTCGTGCCGGGCGCCGTCTTCAGCATGGTCTCGGACCGGCCGTCGCCGTCGAAGTCGTAGACGAGGAACTGCGTGTAGTGCGCGCCGGCGCGGATGTTCACGCCGAGGTCGAGCCGGTTCAGCAGGGTGCCGTCGAGCTCGTAGGTGTCGAGGTAGACGGGCCCGGTCCAGCCGCGCTGCGAGACGTCCTTGGAGTTCGACGGGTCCCACTTGACGACGTACTCGTAGGCGCCGTCGCCGTCGACGTCGGCGACTGAGACGTCGTTGGCCGAGTACGTGTAGGTCGTGGGCTGGTTCGGGATGACGCTCGGCGGCGTCACGCCGTCGGCCGGCTTCTTCAGCGGCAGGTCGGTGTAGCCCTGCGCCCACGCCGACACCGCGTCGGATGCCTCGAGCTCGATGCCGTTCACCACGGGGGCCACCGTGTACTGCGCGGTCGCCGTGCCCGCGGCATCCGCGTAGTTGGTGCTGTCGCTGACCGTGGCGATCTTCGTGCCGTCGCGGTAGACGGCGAAGTCGGGACCGGCGACGCCGGTGTCGGTCGCGCCGGTCGCCTCGGAGGCGAGCAGGCGCCAGCTGAGGAAGACTCCCTCGGACGTGGAGACCGCGACGAGGCCGCGGTCGAGCTGCTCGAGCTGGGGCACGCCCTCGGGCACGGGGGCCGGGGCGGTGGCGGGGTTCGTCGCCGCGTTGGTCGCCGCGTTCGCTCGGGCGGAGTCGAGGGGGGCGGCGGCCGCGGACTGGGCGGCACCGGCGATCAGGCAGCCGGCGGCGGCCACCGCCAGTGCAGCGCGGAATGGATGTTGACCGAGATTCATCGTCGAATCCTTCTCTGGGCTCATGGCCCGTCGGTGGGATAGCGCTTTCCGTGCAGGGTCGAAGGTATCCCCCGGACGGGGACGGGTCAACCCTTCGCGAACAAATTGACACGATTCAGAGTCGGGGGCGCCGGCGGCGGCGGGTGAGCCCTCCCGATATCCTGAGGCCGATGCCAGCCACCAGCCCCGCGATCGAGGACTACCTCAAGACGGTGTACGCCCACACCGAGTGGCAGCCCGACGCCATCACCCCCAAGGTGCTCGCCGACCGGCTGGGCGTCGCGCCCTCGTCGGTCACCGAGATGGTGAAGAAGATGGCCGCGGCCGGCCTCGTCTCCCACGTGCCCTACGGCGCGGTACGGCTGACGGATGCCGGTCGGGCGCGCGCGCTTGCGGTGGTGCGACGGCACCGGCTCATCGAGACCTGGCTCGTGCAGGAGATGGGTTACGGCTGGGACGAGGTGCACGACGAGGCCGAGATCCTCGAGCACGCGATCTCCGACCGGCTGCTCGAGGCCATCGACGACCGGCTCGGCCGCCCCGCCCGCGACCCCCACGGCGACCAGATCCCCTCGGCGGCCGGCATCCTCGAGATGCGCGACGCCGTGCTCCTCGCCGATGCCGCCCCGGGTCATTCGGGTGCCGTCGTCCGCATCAGTGACCGCGACCCCGCCGTGCTGCGCGACCTCGACGACGCCGGGATCGGCCTCGACACCGTGCTCCGGGTGACGGATGCCGCGGCGGCATCCGTGCACGTGACCGTCGGCGACGCCGGCGGGTCCGGCGAGCCGCCCGCGCACACGCTGCCGCGCGCCGCCGCCGAGGCCATCTGGGTGACGGCGTAGGCGCTGCATCCGACGGTCATGGACCGCTCATCTCGTCGGCCTAGGCTTGGCGCATGGGACGACGTGATGAAGTCGAGTGCTGGCTCACTGACATGGACGGCGTGCTCGTGCACGAGAACCACGCCCTGCCCGGCGCGGCCGAACTGCTGCAGCAGTGGGAGGACGCCGGCACGCCCTACCTCGTGCTCACGAACAACTCGATCTTCACGGCGCGCGACCTCTCGGCGCGGCTGCGAGCGAGCGGGCTGCACGTGCCCGAGGACCGCATCTGGACCTCCGCGCTCGCGACGGCCGACTTCCTCAAGCAGCAGCTGCCCGGCGGCACGGCGTTCGTGATCGGCGAGGCCGGCATCCTCACCGCGCTGCACGAGGCGGGCTTCGTGATGACCGAGACCGCGCCCGACTTCGTCGTGGTCGGCGAGACCCGCAACTACTCCTTCGAGGCGATCACCAAGGCGATCCGCCTGATCGGCAACGGCGCCCGGTTCATCGTGACGAATCCGGATGCCACGGGGCCCTCGGCCGACGGCCCGCTGCCGGCGACCGGGGCGATCGCCGCGCTCATCACGAAGGCGACCGGCAAGGAGCCCTACGTCGTGGGCAAGCCGAACCCGATGATGTTCCGCTCGGCGCTCAACAAGATCGGCGCGCACTCCGAGAACACGGCGATGATCGGCGACCGCATGGACACCGACATCGTCGCCGGCATCGAGGCCGGCCTGCACACGGTGCTCGTGCTCACGGGCATCAGCGACCAGGCCGAGATCGAGCGGTACCCGTTCCGGCCTGAGGAGATCCTCTCGGGCGTGCACGAGCTCGTGCGATCGGAGCCGGTCGAGGTCGAGCTGTAGGGGCTGCGCGAGTCCCCGGCGCCGTCGCACGGCCGCGCCGATGCCGCCGTGTCGGCTCGCGCCGTCCGGATTCAGGCGAACGGCCGCCATTCAGGACGATTCGGCGCCGTTCGGCCTGAGCAGCCGCCGATCGCCTGAATCGCGGGCCGCTTGGCGCGGCCCGGGTGACGG
>NZ_JBFUCL010000314.1:0-4493 GCF_056405255.1 Agromyces sp. P1_H4
GATCGGTCGAGGTCATCGCCGCGAGGAGCGCCTGCCACTGCTCGGGCAGGTCCTCGGGGATGTGCGGCGGGCGGTGCAGCCTGGCGAGGGCGGCCTCGATCGCGCTGCCGGTGTACTCCCGCTCGCCGCGCAGCGCCTCGAGGAGCACGAGGCCCAGCGAGTAGACGTCGCTCGACGTGCCGATCTCCTCGCCGCGCGCCTGCTCGGGTGAGATGTAAGCCGCGGTGCCCATGATCGCGCCGTCGCTCGTGAGGCGGGACCCGTCGATGAACTGGGCGACGCCGAAGTCGGCGAGCTTCGCCATGAGCGTGTAGCCCAGCGTCGGCACGTCGGCGACGAGGATGTTCTCGGGCTTCACGTCGCGATGCACGATGGAGTGCCCGTGCACGTAGCTCAGCGCATCGGCGATCTGGGCGCCGACGTCCGCGACCTGGCGCGGGGTCWTGGGCCCTCGTGCGAGGCGGTGCGCGAGCGAGCGCCCCTCGATGTACTCCATCACGACGTAGCGGCGCGCGGCGCCCTCGTGGAGGAGGGTACCGGCGTCGTGGATGTCGACGAGGCCGGGATGGTTCAGGCGGCTGAGCAGCCGGATCTCGCGTTCCCGGCGTTGCAGGTCGGCGACCGTGTCGTCGGTCGCCCGGAACACCTTGACCGCGACGTCACGGCCGAGCTCGGTGTCGCGGGCACGGTAGACGTCGGCCATGCCGCCCGAGCCGAGGTGCTCGCGGAAGTCGTAGCGTTGTCGGGAGTTGTCGGGCGCGGCTGTGGTATCCGCGAGGGTGGGGTCGGTCATGGGTCGGCTCCTGATGTCACTGCGCGCCTCGGGTTCGACGCACTCCGCATCGATGGACTCATGCGTGTGGTCAGGTTACACAAGGACCCGAGACCGGCCCGAGGGCTTGCGCTGCAGCCGATCGTGCCGTATGCCGGGCGGGTCGGGAATGCGCGCACGCGCGCTGCGTTGTGGTTGAGGGTGGGGTGCGCCGCGGCCCGCGAGCCGCACGGACGAGGAGGAACGTGACCGAGCAGACCGCCGTGGGATTCCGCTCCGACCGAGGGCCGGTGCTCATCGCCCTCATGCTGTCGACGGGACTCGTCGCCATCGAGGCCACGATCCTCGCGACGGCCGTGCCGTCGATCGTCGCCGACCTCGGCGGCTTCACGCAGTTCCCCTGGCTGTTCTCGGTCTTCCTGCTCGCCCAGGCGGTGTCGGTGCCCGTCTACTCGAAGCTCGCCGACACGGTCGGCCGCAAGCCGATCATCCTCATCGGCATCGGCTTCTTCCTCATCGGGTCGATCCTCTGCGGCGTGGCCTGGGACATGACCTCGCTCATCGTGTTCCGCGCGGTGCAGGGCCTCGGCGCCGGCGCCGTGCTGCCCGTGTCGATCACGATCACGGGCGACATCTACACGGTGCGCGAGCGGGCACGGGTGCAGGGCTACATCGCGAGCGTGTGGGCCGCGTCATCCGTCATCGGGCCCTCGCTCGGCGGCCTATTCGCCGAGTTCCTCACCTGGCGCTGGATCTTCTTCGTGAACATCCCGCTCTGCCTCATCGCCGCGCTGATGCTCGTGCGCAACTACCACGAGAACGTGGAGCGGCAGAGGCACCGTATCGACGTCGCCGGCGCCGTGGTGCTCACCGTCGCCCTGACGCTGCTCATCCTCGCCGTGCTCGAGGGCGGGCAGGCGTGGGCGTGGAACTCGTGGCAGAGCATCGGGGCGTTCGCCCTCGGCCTCGTGCTCATCGCGGTCTTCGTGCTCATCGAGCGGCGGGCGGCCGAGCCCGTGCTGCCGCTCTGGGTGTTCTCCCGGCGCCTCATCCTCACGACGTCGCTCATCTCGTTCGGCGTGGGTGCGGCCCTCATCGGCCTCACGTCCTACGTGCCGACGTTCCTCGAGATGACGGCCGGCGCGACCCCGATCGTGTCGGGCCTCGCGGTCGCGGCGCTCACCCTGGGCTGGCCGATCTCGGCGTCGCAGTCGGGCCGCATCTTCCTGCGCATCGGATTCCGCAGCACGGCGTTCATCGGCCTCGGCATCGCGGTGCTCGGGGCGATCGGGCTGTTCGCGGCGTCGCTCGTTCCGAACGTCTGGACGACGGCGATCGCCTGCTTCGTCGTGGGGCTCGGCCTCGGCCTCGTCGCCTCGCCCACGCTCATCGCGGCCCAGTCGTCGGTGCCGTGGACGGAGCGCGGCGTGGTGACCGGCGCGAACATGTTCCTGCGCTCGATGGGCAGCGCCGTCGGCGTGGCGATCTTCGGCGCGATCGCGAACGGCGTCATCGCGGGCACGGGCCTCGGCGAGCACTCCCCCGTCGCCATCCACGCGGCCTCCACGGCGGTGTTCTTCGCGGTCATCGTCGCGGCGGTGGCCACGATCGCCGGCGCGGCCGCGATGCCGAGCGCGCACGTCGACGACATCGAGCACCGTCCGGCCGGGCCGGGGCCAGAGCCGGCGGCCGCGCGGGAGGTCGTGCCGGAGGCCGAGCACCGCCCCGTCGGCGAGGTCGAGCAGGCGGCCGCGCCGGAGCGCAAGCCGCGCTAGTCGGCCCGCATCCCCGCGGGCCCGATGACCTCGCGCTCGAAGGTGCGGATCCAGCGCTGCCGGGTCGCCCGGTACTCGGCGTGCGTCGTGAACCGGTAGTGGTAGGCGTGCACGCGCACCCACCGCGGTGGGACCCCGCCGAACGGATCGTGCGCGAGGAGGCGCAGCGTGGGGGCATCCGCCTCGAGCAGGCGCAGCAGGAACATCTCGAACCACGGCTCCCACATGCGGCCGAGCGGCAGGAACCACATGAGCCAGTCGAGCCGCAGGTGGTACGGCGCCCACTGCCGTGGCACGGCGCGCACGTCGCCGGGCTTGCCCTTGAAGGCGTACTCGCGCCAGTCCGACTCGTCGTCGGGCGACGGGTCGAGCGTGCCCTCCACGACGACCTCGATGCGCCGCTTCGTGACCGTGCCGAACGCGCCGTAGGCGTTCACGAGCATCCAGCGGTTGAAGCTCGCGTTCATGAGCTGCCGCCGCGAGAGCAGGTTCTTGATCGGCCACCAGCTCAGCACGAGCAGCAGGGCGGATGCCGCGAGCACCACGATCGCCCACCAAATCGGCGTCGTCGCGGCATCCGTGCCCAGGTCGGCGGGGATCGCCGGAACGAGCCGGTGCCAAGCCGAGTCGGTGATGGCGGACGCCGCGAGCACCACGGTGATCCAGTTCAGCCACGCGAAGTTGCCGGTGACGATGAGCCACAGCTGGGTGAGGATCACGATGGCGGCCGCGATCGACCCGACCGGGCCTGGCACGAAGAGCAGGAACGGCACGACGAGCTGGGCGAAGTGGTTGCCGAGCACCTCGCCCCGGTGGAACCACTTCGGCAGCAGGTGCGCCTGCCGGCTGAGCGGGTTCGGCATCGGCTGCGTCTCGTGGTGGTACATGAGAGCGGTGAGGTCGCGCCACTCCTGCCCGCCGCGGATCTTGATCATGCCCGCGCCGAACTCGAGCCGGAACACGAGCCACCAGATCGCGACGATGATCGTGGTCGGGGGCGGCTGGTCGTTCGAGCCGAGGAACGCCACGGTGAACAGCGCCTCGCAGAGCAGCATCTCCCACCCGAAGCCGTAGAACGTCTGGCCGACGTTCACGATCGAGAGGTAGAGGATCCAGAGCGCGAGGAACACGAGGAGCGGCACCCAGGGCGGGCCGAGCTGCGGCAGCCCGATGACGACGGATGCCGCGAGCACGATGCCCGTGACCGCGACGGCGACGAGGCGCCGATCGGTATAGCCCCAGCGGAACACGCTCGGGCCCCGGAGCCGGCGGGCGATGCGCAGGAGCTCGGGCACCGGCAGCAGGCCGTGCTCGCCGAGCAGCGGACGGAACTGGTTCAGCGTCGAGAGGAAGGCGAGGAGCGCGAGCGCACCCACCCCGCGCTGCAGCACCTGGCGGGCGATCTCGTAGTCGTGCGCGTCGAACCAGTCGGGCCAGTCCACGCCCTCACGCTACGCCCGGCTCCCGCGCCGCCGGAACCCGCTTGCGCACGCGTGCCGCCCGGGCGAGAGCCGAGCCGGCTCAGGCGATGCCGAACTGCTCGCGGAGCGCGAGCTTCGCGGCGTACCAGCCGTTCATGCCGTGCACCGCGGGTCCGGGCGGGGTCGCACTCGAGCAGAGGTACACGCCGCGCAGCGGGGTGCGCCACGGCGCCTGCGACACCACGGGCCGCTTCACGAGCTGCGCCAGGCTGAGCTCTCCCGAGTAGATGTCACCTCCGACGTAGTTGGCATTGTGCGCCGCGAGGTCGACGGCGGTGCGCTGCGCCGAGCCGAGCACGAGGTCGCGGAACCCCGGGGCGAACCGCTCGACCTCGCGGGTGACGAGCTCGGTCGCGTCGAGCGTCGACCCGGCGGGCACGTGCGTGTACGCCCAGAGCACGTGCTTGCCCGCCGGTGCGCGCGACGGGTCGACGATGGTCGGCTGGGTCGCGAGCACGTACGGAT
>NZ_JBFUCL010000315.1:0-4487 GCF_056405255.1 Agromyces sp. P1_H4
GCGGCTCCTGGAGCTCGTGCAGCGGTTCCGCTTCGAGGACGCCGAGCTCGAATGGCTGCGGTCGAACGAGGTCGTTCGACCCGAGACGCTCGACTGGCTCGCCGACTACCGCTTCCGTGGCGACATCTGGGGGTATCGCGAGGGCGAGGCGTACTTCCCGGGTTCGCCCCTGCTGACCATCCAGGCGACGTTCGCCGAGGCCGTGATGCTCGAGACCGTGGTGCTGTCGACGCTGAACTACGACTCGTCGGTGGCCAGCGCCGCCGCGCGCATGGTCTCGGTCGCCCTCGGGCGGCCGATCGCCGAGATGGGCTCGCGTCGCACGAGCGAGTTGGCGGCGGTCGCCGCGGCCCGTGCCGCCTACATCGCGGGCTTCGACGCCACCTCCAACCTCGAGGCGGGTCGCACCTGGGGCCTGCCCACGATGGGCACCGCGGCCCACGCGTTCACGCTGCTGCACGACTCGGAGGAGGCGGCGTTCCGCGCACAGGTCGAGGCCTTCGGCCCCGACACGACCCTGCTCGTCGACACGTACGACATCGCGAGGGGCGTCGAGACGGCCGTGCGGGTCGCCGGCACGGGGCTCGGCGCCGTGCGCATCGACTCGGGCGACCTGCCCACGGTGGTGGCGGCCGTCCGCGAGCAGCTCGACTCGCTCGGCGCCGTCGACACGCGCATCACCGTGACGAGCGACCTCGACGAGTTCACGATCGCGGGCCTCTCGGGCGCCCCGGTCGACGCGTACGGTGTCGGCACGGCCGTCGTGACCGGCTCGGGATTCCCCGCGGCGGGCATGGTGTACAAGCTCGTCGCCCGTCGCGACGACGCCGGCGAGTGGGTCGCGGTGGCGAAGGCATCCACGCAGAAGGCGAGCGTCGGCGGCCGCAAGAACGCGGCACGGCGCCTCGACTCCACGCGCACCGCGCGGGAGGAGGTCGTCTACGTCGGCGACGGACCCGACGGCGAGGCCGAGTTCGAACCCGGCAGCCAACTGCGTCCGCTCATGGTGCACCTCATGCACGACGGCGTCGCCGACCCGGCGTTCCTCGGTGCCGAAGGCACGCGTGCGGCGCGCGAGCACCGGGCCGAGGTCATGCAGGAGCTGCCAATCGAGGCGTTCCGCCTCGGACGCGGCGAGCCGGTGATCCCGACGACCTACCGCTGACCGTGCGCACCGCTCTGCCGACGCACCGCCGGGAGACGCGCCGCCGGGAGGACTACGCCGACTTCATCCGCTCGTAGATCTCCTTGCAGGTGGGGCACACCGGGAACTTCTCGGGGTCGCGCCCCGGCGTCCACTTCTTGCCGCACAGCGCCTTGACGGGCTTGCCGGTGATCGCGGACTCGAGGATCTGGTCCTTCTTCACGTAGTGCGAGAACCGCTCGTGGTCGCCCGGCTCGATGGCCTCGTCCTGCAGGAGCTTCTCGAGCTCGCGGTCGAGCACGGAGGTGCCTCCACCGGGGGCGTCGGGGTCGGCGATGCTCGCGCGTGCAGGATCGATCATGTGCTCGATTCTACGCGCGGATGCCACGGTGCCGGCCTTCCCGCGATCCCGCAGCCGGCTCGTGCGATGCGGCGAGGAACTCAGGCGCGAAGCGCCGCGCCGAGGATCTCGGGCCCGCGCCGGTCGAACACGCGTCCGCCGGCCAGGATGCCGAGCACGAGCATCGCGATGCCGAGCCCGGTGCCCGCTGCGAACGCCGCCGCGTTCCACGTCGAGTCGCCGTCGAGGAAGCCGAGCGTCGCGAAGGCGAGTGCCGGGGCGGCCACGAGCAGTGATCCGAGCATGGTGATCGACTGCACGAGCGCCGTGATCGCGCCGGTCGACTGCGGCTGCTGGAAGGGGCTGTCGCCCGGCTTCACGGCCGGGTAGGGGAAGCGTGCCGACGTGATCGAGCCGACCCCGAGCCCGCCGAGGAGCAGGGCGGTGCTCACGCCGATGACCGACGGCAGCAGCCGCCAGTCGTCGATGACGAACACCGTCACGGAGCTGCCGAGACCGATCACGAGGATGCCGGCGATGAGCACGGGCACGAGCCGGCCTGCGCGATCGGATGCGCCGCGCACCCCTGAGGCCACGTGCAGCCACACCGCGGTGCTGTCATAGGCGGTGTCGTTGTGCAGCGACCATCCGAGCAGCAGGCACATGAGCGGCACCGGGATGAGGGCCGTGTAGGCGAGCGGGATGCCGGCGAGACCGAGGGGCACGATGACCAGCAGCGGCACGATCGGGATCATGATGAACGACACCCAGTAGCGGGCGTCGCGGAACCAGTAGGTGATGCTGCGGGCGGCCACCGCACCCGTCGCCGTGTGCGGCATCCGGTCGAACCAGCCGAGGCCACGGTAGCTCTTCGCCGAGGCCTCGCGGCCCGGGGTCACGAGCATGCGCGCCACGACCGCCTGCCAGGCCAGCCAGAGCGCTCCGAGCGTGAGCACGGCCACGAGGAACTTCAGGATGGCGACGCCCCAGTCGCCGGCCGCCGCGTCACCGGGTGCGGCGAAGGCGGCGCCGAGCGGGGTCCAGCCGAGCACGCCCGCGAGCGACTCGAGCACGCCGAGGCCGGAGCTGGCCCAGTCGAGCGTCGCGAGCACCACGATGATCGGCGAGATCAGCACGATGAAGAGCACGCCGAGCACGCTGCTGACCTCCCGCGCGCGTCGCGTGGCGAGCAGCACGGAGGCGAGTGAGGTCGAGACCCGGGCGAGCAGCAGGCACGTCGCGAAGGCGAGCGCCGCGGCGAGCAGCGCGAGGATGGTCTCCCCCACTCCACGCGACCAGGTCACGACGGTCCCGGCGAGCACGATCGCGAGCACGAAGGCGGGGATCCCGATCATGGCGGCGATCGCGAGGCCGAACGCCAGGGTGCGGTCGGGCAGACCGAACAGCGCGAACCGCCGTGGGTCCATGGTGTCGTCGACGCCGAACAGCAGCGGGAGCACCACGAAGCCGATCACCGTCGCCGAGCCCGCGACGATGAACACGTCGCGGATGAGCTCGACGTCACCGACGAAGCGCAGCCCGACGAGCGTCATGAACAGGAGCGCGGCGAGACCCRGTCCGTAGACGAGGCCGAGCACGATCCCCACGACCTGCCAGACGCTCCGCCGGAAGATGTTCCCGAGCAGGCGCAGCTTCAGTCGGAGAAACTGTGCAACCATTCCATGCCTTCCGCTGCCTTGCGTCCGCCGGCGAGCTCGACGAAACGGTCTTCGAGCGTCTCGCCGGCGCGCACCTCGTCGAGCGTTCCGGATGCCAGCACCCGGCCGCCCACGATGATCGCCGCCGAGTCGCAGACGCGCTCGATGAGGTCCATGCCGTGGCTGGAGAGCACCACCGTGCCGCCGCCGCCGACGTACCGCTCGAGGATCTCCGTGAGGTTGGCCGCGGAGACGGGATCGACCGACTCGAAGGGCTCGTCGAGCACGAGGAGACGCGGAGCGTGGATCATGGCGCAGGCGAGCGCGATCTTCTTCGTCATGCCCGCGGAGTAGTCGGCGACGAGCCGGTCGACGGCGTCCTCGAGGCCGAAGGCGGCGATGAGCTCGGTGCTCCGTTCGCGCACGGTACGACTGTCGAGGCCGCGCAGGACCCCCGAGTAGTAGAGCAGCTGGGCACCGGTGAGGCGGTCGAAGAGCCGCAGCCGGTCGGGCAGTACGCCGGTGGCGCGCTTGGCCGCGCGCTGGTCGGCCCACGCGTCGATGCCGTTGATGCGCACCATGCCGGCGTCGGGTCGGAGCAGGCCGGTGACCATCGAGAGCGTCGTGGTCTTGCCCGCGCCGTTCGGACCGACGATGCCGTAGAACGAGCCGGCTCGCACATCGAGGGTGATGCCGTCGACGGCGGTGTTGTCGCCGAACTTCTTCACGAGGCCCTCGATCGAGAGCACCGTGGGTGCGTCGGGCGACGGCGCCGGCCGCGCGACGCGGAGCGTGCGCTTCTTGCGGGCGGTCGCCTTGCGCGGCGCCGGGATGACCGCGACCGCCAGGTCGACGGTGGCATCGGATGCCTCGGGCTCGCTGTCGACCGTGGAGACCGGGGCCGCCTCGGTCTCGGGCGGCGCGGTGGTCGCAGCGGCCACGTCAGCCGCATCGAGGTCGACCTCGACTCCCGCATCGGAGAGGACGTCCTCCAGGGTCATCGTGGCCGGAGCCCCGTCGACGGGTACGTGATCGCTGAGGACCGGGGCAGCGGATGCCGCGGCTGCAGCCTCGGCCGCTGCCGTGGGCGTCTCGGGCGCCTTGCTCTCGGCACGCGGCGACGGATCGGCGATCGCGTCGTCGGCGATCGCCGCGGCCGCGACGACGGCGGCAGCCCTGGCGGCGGCCTGTCGCTCGGGCCGCTCGCGCGTGGTCTCGTCGATCTCGGAGGCGGCAGTCGCTCCGGCCGCGGGTCCGACGGGTGCCGCCTCGGCGGCCGGCGCGGCAGCGGGTGCGACGGGAGCCGCCTCGGCGGCCTGCGCGGCAGCGGGTGCGACGGGAGCCG
>NZ_JBFUCL010000316.1:0-4486 GCF_056405255.1 Agromyces sp. P1_H4
GTGCCGAGCAGCCCGTGCAGCTCCTCGACGGCGTCGCGGGCGCTCGACTCGATGGCCGAGAGCGCCGCCGCTGCGGCATCCGGATCCTTCGCGAGCACGCGTCGTGCCGCGCCGGCCTGCACGCCGATCACCGAGACGTGGTGTGCGACGACGTCGTGCAACTCCCGGGCGATGCGCAGCCGCTCGATGGCTACGGCCTGCGCCCGGGTGCGCTCGCGTTCGGCGGCGAGCTCGGCGGTGCGCTGCTCGAGCTCGGCCCGCGACCGAGCCGAGCGGTACGCGGAGTCGCCGAAGTACCAGGCGCCGCCGAAGTAGAGCAGGTTGGTGAGCACGTTGATGAGCCCGTAGGCGAGGTACGGCGAGATCACGCCCTCGCGCGACATCTCGGGCAGCTGTTCGGGCGTGAGCGAGCCGACGATCAGGCCCCAGAACAGCCACACGAACATGCCCACGACGATGACGCCGCGCACCACGTTGGCGCGCAGCCGGCTGCGGCCCCACGCACCGACCGTGTAGATGGCGATGAACAGCGCGATGTTCGAGAAGAGCACCTCGCCGACCTCGGTGACGGCACCGATGACGAAGGCGACGGATGCCACGAGCCCGACGATCTCGGGCCAGCGCCGCCGCGCGGCGAGCGGCAGGTTCATGGCCGCGACCCACAGCACCGAACCCCACCACGGGGCATCCTCGCCCCATCCGGTGATGCGGTAGAGCACCACGCTCGCGGCGGTGCCGGCGGCCATCACGAGTGCGAGGATGAGGTCGTATCGGTACGCCGCCCGGAGCGGTCGCGGTCGTACCCACTCGACGCCGTCGAGCACGGGTGGCGCTGCTGGCACGGACATCCCTCCACGCTAGCGACCGGCGGCGGGCGTGCGGATCCGTCGCGCGACGGAGTTCAGCCCCCGCCGAGGTGCCGGATGCGTCCCGCGAGGAAGTCGCGCTCCACCTCGTTGTCGGTGAGGATCAGCGCCTCGTCGTAGGCGATCCGCGCCTCCGCGGTGCGACCGAGCCGCCGCAGGCAGTCGGCTCGGGCCGCCGCGAGGTAGGGATACCTCGCGAGCCGCGGATCGGCGGCGAGTTCGTCGAGCTCGGCGAGGCCGGCCGCGGGCCCCTCGGCGAAGCCGAGCGCGATCGCCCGGTTCAGCTCGACCACGGGCGTCGGCCACGTGACGCGGAGCACGTCGTAGAGGGCGAGGATCGCATCCCAGTCGGTGTCGGCCCACGTGGGGCTCTCGTCGTGCACGGCGGCGATCGCGGCCATCACCGCGTACCGCCCGGGCGGTCGGCCGGGTCGCACCGCACTCAGCGCCTCCGCGACGAGCGAGGCTCCCTCGGCGATGGCCGCGCGATCCCAGGTGGCGCGGTCCTGGTCCTCGAGCAGCACGAGCTGGCCGGCGGGGTCGACGCGGGCGGCCCGCCGCGCGTCGGTGAGGAGCACGAGTGCGAGCAGCCCCGCGACATCCGGATCTGACGGCAGCAGGGCACGCAGCATGCGGGCGAGCTCGACACCGCGCTCCGCGAGGTCGACCCGCGTGAGCTGCGCACCCGACGGCGCGGAATGCCCTGTCGTGAAGACGAGGTGCACGACGTCGAGCACCTGCTCGAGCCTTGCGGGCAGCTCGTCGCCCTCGGGCACGCGGTACGGGATGTTGGCCACCTGGATCTTGCGCTTCGCCCGCGTGATGCGAGCAGCCATCGTCGCCTCCTGCACGAGGAACGCCCGTGCGATCTCGGGGGTCGAGAGGCCGCAGACGAGGCGGAGGGTCAGCGCGACCTGGGCCTCGGGCGCGAGCGCCGGGTGACAGCACGTGAAGATGAGCCGCAGCCGCTCGTCGGGGATGCCGTCCATCGCCTCGACCTGCTCGTCGATCGGCTCGGGCTCGGGGTCGACCAGCTTGGGCAGCGCCCGCCGGGCGGTCGCCTCGCGGCGGTGCACGTCGAGCGCGCGGCGCCGGGCTGTCACCGTCAGCCACGCGGCCGGATTGGCCGGGATGCCGCGGGCGGGCCAGGTCACCAGCGCGCTGGCGTAGGCGTCCTGCACGGCCTCCTCCGCGGAGTCGATGTCTCCCGCGACGCGGATGGTGGCCGCCAGCACGAAGCCCCACTCGCGGTGCGCCTGCTCCAGCGCGAGTGCGACGTCGGCGCCGGCGGCCCCCCGCATCAGCTGACGACCCGCACGGGCCGCACCTCGACGCCGATGCCCGCGGGAACCTCCTTGGCGATGGCGAGCGCCTCGTCGAGGTCGGCCGCCTCGATGAGGAACGTGCCGCCGAGCGCCTCCTTCGACTCGGCGAACGGGCCGTCGGTCACGATCGACTCGCCCGACTCGTCTCGCCGGATGGAGGTCGCCGTCGCCGGGTTCTCGAGGGCGACCCCGCCACGGAGGGCCCCCGCGTGCTTCTCCATGAAGGCGCGGTAGTTGGCGCTCACGGAGTCGCCGGACGGCTGCGCGGCCGCCTCGTCCTGGAAGATCAGGATCAGGTACTTGGACATGTCGTCATCCTCTCGCTCCGGCGCGGGATTCGCGCCGTCACCATACCGACGCGGTCGACCGGCCGGAATCGACAGCGTCGAGAAGACGGCCCCGACGAAGACAGGCCCGACGAAGACAGCCTCGACGAAGACCGCGTGGACGAACGCGGAGCCGCGCCGCTACGCTCATGCTCCATGACCGCCCCGACCAGCCCCGACGTCGAGGCGGCCCGCGCAGGCGCTCCCGCCGCCGCGGCATCCGCCGACCCCTGCCGCCCGCCGAACCTGCCGCTGAGCGAGCGCCCGTTCGACTGGTTCTTCCTCGTCGTGTTCTCGCTGTTCGCGGTGACGAGCATGATCAGCGACATGGTGCCGACGCTCGGCATCGACTTCTCGGAGCCGTCGCCGAACTTCCTCGTGAACGCGAACTGGTGGTACGCGCACGACACCGACCCGCTGTTCATGCAGCCGCCGGTGTGGATGCGCTTCGTCACGGGGCTCTCGGCGTTCGTCTACCCGGTCTTCTACGTGCTGCTCGTCATCTCGATCGTGAAGGGCTGGAACTGGATCCAGCTGCCCAGCGTGATCTACGCCACGATGATCGCGTCGATCACGGGCATCATCGTCTTCGGCGTGGAGTTCTTCGGGGAGCCCGAGTGGATCACGCCCAACCCGGTGAAGTTCCTCGCCTTCAACCTGCCCTACGTGCTCATCCCGATCCTCCTGCTCGTGCGCATGCGGAAGCCGCTGCCGTTCGCCCGGACGTTCTGACGGGCGAGCGCGTCGGGCGACGCCCGGGTTAGGCTCGCTCGCATGACCGACGAGACCCCGGCGATCGATCCCGATGTTCGGCCGTCCGGCGAGGGCTGCGCCGAGTGCCTCGCGGCGGGCGGCTGGTGGCTGCACCTCCGCCGCTGCGCGCAGTGCGGGCACGTCGGATGCTGCGACAGCTCGCCCGAGCAGCACGCCTCCCGGCACGCGCGCGAGGAGGGGCATCCGATCGCCCAGTCGTTCGAGCCCGGTGAGGACTGGTTCTGGGACTACGCGGCCGCCCGTTCGGTCGACGGTCCGAAGCTCGCCGCGCCCGACAGCCGGCCGACCGCGCAGGGTGCCCCGGCGCCCCGCGACCGTGTCCCCGACGACTGGCGTTCGCTGCTGCATCCGATGGAACCGAGCTAGCGCGCATGCAGGCCAGTGAGACGGTCGTCGCCGAGCTGCGTCGGATGCTCCGCGCCGACCAGGTGCTGACGGATGCCGCGTCCCTCGACGCCTACGCGCACGACGACGCCGAGTGGGCGCCGTACGAGCGGCCCCTCGCCGTGGTGCTCGCCGAGCACGAGGACGACGTGTCGGCCGTGGTGCGCCTCGCCGCGGCATACGGTGTGCACATCGTGCCGCGTGGTGCGGGCACGGGCCTCTCGGGCGGCGCGAACGCCATGGCGCGCAGCATCGTGCTCTCGCTCGAGCGGATGACGCGCATCGTCGAGGTGAACGTCGCCGAGCGCTACGTGGTCGCCCAGGCCGGCGTGATCAACGACACGCTGCGCGCGGCGGTCGCGGCGCACGGGCTCTGGTACCCGCCCGACCCGGCCAGCTATCGCATCTCGACGATCGGCGGCAACGTCGCGACGAACGCCGGCGGCATCTGCTGCGTGAAGTACGGGGTGACGCGCGACTACGTGCTGGGCCTGCGGGTCGTGCTCGCCGACGGCGACGTGGTCGACCTCGGACGGCGCACCGCGAAGGGCGTCACTGGCTACGACCTCACCGCACTCATGGTCGGCTCCGAGGGCACCCTCGGCATCGTCACGCAGGTCACGCTCCAGCTGCTGCCGCTCGGCGGCCGCGAGGAGCGAGCCGTCGTCGGCTCGTTCGGCTCCCTCCGCGCGGCGGGCGTCGCCGTGGCCGAGATCACCGCGGCCGGTATCGTCCCGGCGGCGCTCGAGCTCATCGACCGCACCTGCGTCGAGGCCGTCGACGCGTGGCAGTCGCTGGGCCTCCCGCACGG
>NZ_JBFUCL010000317.1:0-4478 GCF_056405255.1 Agromyces sp. P1_H4
CCTCAAGCGACCCGCGGTGACGGATGCCGCGCCCTCCGCCGCGCCGGTCGCGGCCTCCGCACGCTGAGGCGCTCGTGCTGATCGAGCATCGCGGCCGCCGCCCGCTCGTCGATCCCACGGCGACGGTGGCCCCGACGGCGGTGCTGTCGGGTGATGTGCGCGTCGGGCCGCGCACCCGGGTCCTGCACGGTGCGGTGCTGACCGCGGAGGACGGCGCGATCACGGTCGGCGCCGAGTGCGTCGTGATGGAGCACGCGCTCGTGCGCGGTCGGTCGGGGCATCCGGTGGTCATCGGCGATCGCGTGCTCGTCGGGCCGCACGCGCACGTGAACGGCKCGAGCATCGGCGACGAGGCGTTCATCGCCACGGGGGCCTCCGTGTTCCCCGGCGCCGTCGTCGAGGCCGGCGCCGAGGTGCGGATCAACGGCGTCGTCCAGGTGAATACCCGCATCCCGGCCGGCGAGGTGGTGCCGATCGCGTGGGTCGCGGTCGGCGACCCGGCCCGCATCCTCCCGCCCGAACGCCACGACGAGATCTGGGACGTGCAGCGGGGGCTCGACTTCGTGGGCACCGTCTACGGCGTCCCCGGCGAGCAGGGCATGCGCGAGATCATGCGCCGCCAGTCGGACTTCTACGCCGCCCACGACGACGACATCGTCATCGACTGACGCCGACTCAGAACGGCAGCAGCGGGTCGATGCCGATGGCGAGGAAGAGCAGCGACAGGTAGGCGATCGAGCCGTGGAACACCCGCATCGGCGAGACCTGCACGTGGCGGATCGCGAGGTTGTAGAGGCGGTGCGTCTCGGACACGAACCACACCCCCGTCACCACGGCGACGGTGGAGTAGACGAGGCCCATGCCGGCCACCGGGATGAGCAGCAGCGAGCACGCGACCGTGGCCCAGGCGTAGAGGATGACCTGCAGGCCGACCTGCGCCCGCCCCCGCACCACGGCGAGCATGGGCACCCCGGCCGCCGCGTAGTCGTCCTTGTACTTCATCGAGAGCGGCCAGTAGTGCGGCGGCGTCCACAGGAAGATGATGAGGAACAGGATGAACGGCGTCCAGCTGAGGCTCTCGGTCACGGCGGCCCAGCCGATCAGCACCGGCATGCAGCCCGCCACGCCGCCCCACACGATGTTCTGCGACGTGCGACGCTTGAGGATCAGGCTGTAGAAGACGACGTAGAGCAGGATCGCGCCGAGCGACAGCGCCGCGGCCAGCCAGTTCGTGAAGATCCAGAGCCAGGCGATGGATGCCGCGCCGAGCCCGTAGGCGAATACGAGCGCCTCGCGGTCGGTGAGCTCGCCCGTCACGAGCGGCCGCCCCTGCGTGCGCTTCATGACGCGGTCGATGTCGCGGTCGATGTAGCAGTTGAAGGCGCCGGCCGCGCCCGCGCTCATCGCGCCGCCGATGAGCGTCGCGACGAGCAGCCACAGGTTCGGAAGGCCGTTCTGCGCGAGGATCATGGTGGGCGCGGTCACCACCAGCAGGAGTTCGATGACCCGCGGTTTCGTGAGCGCGAGGTAGGCGGAGAGCTTGCGCCGTACCGTCATCTGCGGTCGCGACTCGCGAGTGTGTACAGCTGCCGACATCGTTCCTCTTCCGGGCGCGGGCGCACGCGAGCACTCCCCGCGCGACCCTCGACGATTCTAGGCCATGCGCGAGAGCGCGACATCCGGAATACGCTTTCCGCCTCACATAGCGCGGACTCGGCCGTGAGTCATCCCCCGTCACAGACCACCCCCGAATCCATATACTGAGGATTGCGCGCCCGGCTTCACGGGTTCGATCACGCCGGCCTCCCGAACGACTCCCGGCAGAACCCGCGGCCTGGCGGAACCGCGCCGCAACGTCCCGGCGGGTCGGGGGCCGGACGGTTCCCGACGCCGTCACGATCGGAAGGAACAGCACCTCGTGGCCAATCTGCAGTGGGAACCCATCGACGATCGCGCGGTCGACACGGCGCGCGTGCTCGCGGCCGACGCCGTCGAGAAGGTCGGGAACKGGCACCCGGGCACGGCGATGAGCCTCGCGCCCGCCGCCTACCTCCTCTTCCAGAAGGTCATGCGGCGCGACCCGGCCGACCACGGCTGGCTCGGCCGCGACCGCTTCATCCTCTCCGCGGGCCACAGCTCGCTCACGCAGTACGTGCAGCTCTACCTCGCCGGCGACGGCCTCGAGCTCGACGACCTCAAGGCGCTGCGCACCTGGGGCTCCAAGACCCCGGGCCACCCCGAGTACGGCCACACCGACGGCGTCGAGATCACCACGGGCCCACTCGGCCAGGGCCTCTCCTCGGCCGTCGGCTTCGCCTACGCCGCTCGCTTCGAGCGCGGCCTCTTCGACCCCGACGCCGCGGCGGGCACGAGCCCCTTCGACCACTTCATCTACGTCGTCGCGGGCGACGGCGACCTCCAGGAGGGCGTCACCAGCGAGGCCTCCTCGCTCGCCGGCCACCAGCAGCTCGGCAACCTCGTCGTGATCTACGACTCGAACCAGATCTCCATCGAGGACGACACGAACATCGCCTTCACCGAAGACGTGGCGAAGCGCTACGAGGCCTACGGCTGGCACGTCCAGACGGTCGACTGGAAGAAGACCGGCCAGTACGTCGAGGACGTCGCCGAGCTCCACCGCGCGATCGAGGCGGCCAAGGGCGAGGCGGCCAAGCCGTCGATCATCATCCTGAAGACCATCATCGGCTGGCCCAGCCCCGGCAAGCAGAACACCGGCAAGATCCACGGTTCCGCGCTCGGCGCGTCGGAGCTCGCCGCCACGAAGGAGGTGCTCGGCTTCGACCCCGAGCAGACCTTCGTCGTCGCCGAGGACATCCTCGAGCACACCCGTGCCGCCCGTGAGCGCGGCGCCGCGGCGCACGCCGAGTGGCAGGTCGGGTTCGACGCGTGGGCCGAGGCCAACCCCGAGAAGAAGGCGCTGCTCGACCGGCTCGAGGCCGGCGAGCTGCCCGACGACGTGGCATCCGTCCTCCCCGCCTTCGAAGGTGGCACCGAGGTCTCGACCCGCGCCGCGTCGGGCAAGGTCATCAATGCCCTCGCGGGCGTGCTCCCCGAATTCTGGGGCGGCTCGGCCGACCTCGCCGAGTCGAACCTCAYGACGATCAACGACGCGGCCTCGTTCATCCCCGAGGAGTGGTCGACGCACGAGTTCGCCGGCAACCCCTACGGCCGCGTGCTGCACTTCGGCATCCGGGAGCACGCGATGGCGGCGATCGTCAACGGCATCGTGCTGCACGGCAAGACCCGCGCATTCGGCGGCACGTTCCTCATCTTCAGCGACTACATGCGCCCCGCCGTGCGACTCTCCGCGCTCATGAAGGTGCCCTCGATCTTCGTCTGGACGCACGACTCGGTCGCGCTCGGCGAGGACGGACCGACCCACCAGCCGATCGAGCAGCTCGCGACGCTCCGCGCGATCCCCGGATTCACGGTGGTCCGCCCGGCCGATGCGAACGAGACCGCCATCGCCTGGCTCGAGATCCTGAAGCGGCGCGACGCCCCCGTGGGCATCGCGCTCACCCGCCAGAACATCCCGGTGTTCGAGCGCGGCGACGGCGCGGCATCCGGCGACACGCTCGCGTCTGCGGCCGGGCTCGCGAAGGGCGCCTACATCCTCACCGAGGCGCCGTCGGGCACGCCCGACGTCATCCTCATCGCCACGGGCTCCGAGGTGCAGCTGGCCGTGGCCGCCCGCGAGCAGCTCGCGGCCGACGGCATCCAGGCGCGCGTCGTCTCGGCGCCGAGCCTCGAGTGGTTCGAGGAGCAGGATGCCGCGTACCGCGAGTCCGTACTTCCCGCCGCCGTGACGGCCCGAGTGTCGGTCGAGGCCGGCATCTCGCTGTCGTGGCGCCCCTACGTGGGCGACCGGGGCCGCAGCGTCTCGATCGAGCACTTCGGCGCATCCGCCGACTACAAGACCCTGTTCCGCGAGTTCGGYATCACGACGGACGCCGTCGTCGCCGCCGCGAAGGAGACGCTCGCGTCGGCCTGACGCGCGCAGAAGGAGAACACATCCCCATGAGCACCAACTCCCCCACCGCCGCGCTCTCCGAAGCCGGCGTGAGCATCTGGCTCGACGACCTGTCCCGCGACCGCATCACCACGGGCGACCTCGCGCGCCTGATCGCCGAGCGCAACGTCGTCGGCGTCACCACCAACCCGACCATCTTCGCCGGGGCACTCGCCAAGGGTGACGCCTACCGCGAGCAGCTGCACACGCTCGCCCAGGCCGGCACCGACCTCGACACCGCGGTGTTCGAGGCGACCACCGACGACGTGCGCGACGCCGCCGACATCTTCCGCCCGGTGTACGACGCGAGCGGCGGCTACGACGGCCGCGTGTCGATCGAGGTGGCACCCGACCTCGCGCACGACACCGAGCGCACCATCGAGCAGGCGCATGCGTTGTGGGAGAAGGTGGATCGTCCGAACGTGATGATCAAGATCCCGGCGACGGT
>NZ_JBFUCL010000318.1:0-4476 GCF_056405255.1 Agromyces sp. P1_H4
CGCGACGCCGAGCCGCATCCGCTCCGTCGGGGGCAGCACGGTCGCACGGTCGTCGAGCGTCCGCTGCTCGGGAACGACCCGCGGTGCGGGCGAGAACCGCGGCTCGACGATGACGAACGCCGCGACGATCGCGAGGAGCACCGCGTCGATCGCGAGCGACGCGGCATCGGGCTGCGGTTCCCACCAGTCGAGGATGGCGAACCACACCACCACGGCCGCACCGATCACGTACAGCGCGCGTGGGACCGCGGTGAGCACGAGCCACGTCCGAACGTCGAGCGGGCACCGGTCCCAGACGATCGACCGCTCGGTCTGCTTCTGCATCAGCTGGTTCAGCCAGATGAGCAGCGCTGCGAGCAGCGCCGACGCGATCACCCAGCCGATCACCGTGAGGCGGGGCGGGTCGGCCTCGTCGTCGATGAGGAACGCGACCGAGGCGGAAGCGGCGGAGCCGTCGAGCCCCGGGACGAGTGCGATGGCCGATCCGATCGCGCCGGCGATGGTCGTGATGAGCCAGGCGAAGACGGCGGACATGCCGGACAGCCCCGGCAGCATCCCGGCGATGAACAGGGCGGCGATGGTGCTCAGCCCGAGGGACTTCTTGTCGATCACGACGAGGCGGTTGCGGATGTAGTCGACGGGGGCCGCGACGGTCGGGAAGTCGGGACCGAGCAGGTGTCGCACGGTGGGCTCGACTACCTGCACGGTGTTCGCGTAGTAGACGCCGTGGTCGAGCCAGGGCTGGCTCGTGTTGTGCACGGCATGCTCCTCGGGTCCGAGGGCGAGCGTCTCGTCCGAGGGGAAGTACGCGGCCTGCCAGCGCTTGCGAGCGTCAGCCGGGGTGTCGGCGATGGGGCCCGCGGAGAACGGGTCCCAGATCGCCCAGTGGTTCGCCCAGGCGACCCGGTCCTCGGGCGCGGCGTCGCGGTTCCGCTCGATCCAGGTCTTGACGGGCGTGTACTCGTCCTTGCGGCCCTGCCACTTCTCACGTCCGAGCAGCACGACCGCGGCTCCGACCGTCGTGAGTCGCCGCACGTTGAACGACTTCGGCTCGAGCTCTTCGAACAGGGCGAACGTCGCGACGGCGGCGCCCTGAGAGTGAGCGAACAGGTGCACCTCGCCGTCGTCGCCGACGAGCTGCTTCGCGTGGGCGAGCGCGTCGCGCACGACGAGCCGCATCGCGGAGGCGCGCACGGGCCGCTCCTTCCAGGAGGCGACGTCGCCGATCGACTCGACGAGGCCGTCGAGCACGCCTTGGGCGATGTTCTTGAACCACGGGATGAGCAGCAATGGGCTCAGCAACGGGAGGATCGGCGTGAGCACGACGCCGAGGAGCACGAGGAACAGCCAGACCACGGCGAACGCGATCGTGTTGACGAGCAGGCGGATGCCGTCGACGAGGAAGTTCATCGTGCGGGGGAGCAGCAGCGTCTGGCGGGGCGCACGGAGGTGGTTCCCGAGCGTGAGCGCCGAGAGCACCACCATGGTGTTCCAGAAGAGGTCGAGCGTGCGCGTGATCACCCGCCACATGAACGGCACCGCCCAGCGGAACACCTGGGCGCGGGTCATCGGCACGAACGACTCCGACCAGCGCGCCTCGAGGATCGCGATGCGGCGCTCGACGGTCTCGGGTGGGGCATCCGGGGCAGCGGGATCACGGCGCTTCGGGAACCGGACGGTGGCGGTGACCACCGGCGTGTCGCCCGAGAGGTCCGAGTCGTGGATCGTCACCCCATGACTCTCGTCGGCGCCGATGATCCGGTCCCGTGCGACCCAGTCCATACGCTCCAGGAGCGGCTCCGCCCACTCGAGCAGGATCTGGCTCTTGAACGCATTGCCCATGCCGTGGACCACGACGAGGGCGACGTCGAACGCGCCATCGTCGGGCGCCTTGGCCGATTCCGAGCCCGCGGCGGGGGCGATGAGCATGGGATCCTCCTGCGTCGACGGCACGACGATGTGATGACGGCCTGAGCGAACGCTAGTGCGAGCCGATCGCGCGCATCAAGCGTTCGAGCGGGAACGGGCGTTGCGCCGGCGGAGCGCGCCGTAGCCGCGGAGCAGCTGGGGCACCACGAGGTAGACCGCGAGCGGCACCACGACGAGGGTGAGCGCGAAGGCGCGCAGCACGGGCGGCCACCCGTCGGAGATCGGGCCGATGACCGTCATGCCGAGGGCGACGAGGGGGAAGATCGCGAGCCAGGTGATGACCGCTCGCACGTGCACCGAGGGCGGACCGGCCGGGGCCGATGCGGCAGGGGCCGATGCGGCCGGGCCTGCGGCCGTGGTCGAGGGGGTCGCGGGAATGGCGGCGACGGATCCGGTGCTGGTCTCCATGGGAGCTCCTCTGGTCAATTCCAACTGAACGGTTGTAATTGAAGCACAACGAAAGGCTATCCGCAACTACCCGGTTGGAAATTGCTAGACTGTCGCCATGGCCTGGGACACGGAACGCACGAAGCGATTGCTCCTCGATGCCGCGACCGCGGAGTTCAGCGCCTACGGACTCGCCGGCGCCCGCATCGATCGCATCGCCGCGACCGCCGGGGTCAACAAGGAGCGCATCTACCAGTACTTCGGCAAGAAGGACGACCTGTTCGCGCAGGTGCTCGCCACCCGCCTCCGAGCCTCGATGGACGAGGTGCAGATGACGGGAACCGGGCCCGAGGCCGTCGGCGAGTATGCCGGCCGCCTCTTCGATCACCACCTCGCCGACGGGGTCATCCCGCGCCTCGTGTTCTGGGAGGGACTCGAACGGGGTGCTGCCACCGCCGCCGACCTCGACCGCGCGGCCTATCACGCCGAGAAGGTCGAACTGTTCCGGCGGCTCCTCCCGGGCGTCGACGGCGAGGCCGCGGGCCAGCTCCTCCTGACGATCGTCTCCCTCGTGAACGCGTGGCCCGTGCTCGGCCACCTCGACGCCTTCCTCGTGGGCGACGGGCCCGGCGCCGCCGACCGGCGCCGCGCCGTCGTCGTCGCGACCGCCACCGTGCTCGCCCGCGACGCGCTCGCACGCGCCGGAGCGACCGCCGACTCGACGGTCGACGCGGCATCCGACCGGGCGCTCGACGCCGCATCCGACACCGCCCGCTCCTGACCCGAGTGGAACATCAGGGATACCCCTGATCCTCTGCGCGTCCGCCGCTCGTAGCGTGGAACCCGATCGCCGGGCCGCGAACCGCAGGGGGAACTGTCAATCGCGGCCGGTCGATCGGACAGCCGGTCAGCACCTGCCTCGTGCGGGTGCCGGCCGGCTTCCCCTGTCTCCCGGGTCGGCCGGGCGAGGCCCGGCGCAGCCCGGCGACGACGAGCGGAGCACCCATGGACGAGCGCAATGACCGGATGACACAGCACCGGGGCATCGGGCAGGCACGCCAGGCGCAGGCCGGCCTCCTGCCGAAGCGGCTCGATCGCGCGGTGAGCTGGTCGGACTTCCGCACCGCCGTGCGCTACGACCCGGCGAACCGGATGCTGCTCGCCGTTCCCGCGATCAGTGCCAAGCGCGCCGAGCACCCCTGGCTGGGCGAGGCGGTCACGGTGCACACGCGCATGGGCGACGCCGAGGTGTATCGCCGGGAGTACGAGCACGGCGCGGTCTACTGGTCGGAGCGCACGGGAGCGCACGAGGTGCACGGCGAGATCGCGGCGCGCTGGCGCGCCGTGGGTGCCGAGCGGTCCTTCCTCGGACTGCCCACGACCGACGTGCAGCGGCTGGTGATCGACACGGATGCCGCAGCCGACGGCGCCCCCCACGCGGGCGGAGCGGGCGGGTTCGCGCACTTCCGGGGCGGTTCGGTGTACTGGACCCCCCGCCACGGCGCGGCCATCGTGCACGGCATGGTCCGCGACATCTGGGCGCTGCTCGGCTGGGAGCGTTCGCCGCTCGGCGTGCCGGTGGCCGACGTCGTCGTCGACCGGGCGACGGGCACGATGAGCGGATGCTTCGAGCACGGCTCGATCACCTGGTCGGCCGCGCGCGGGCCCGATATCGCGCTCGATGCCGGCTGCGCGACCGGCGATGCCGGCGTCGACCGCGAGTCGCTCGACCGGCTGCACTCGGGCTTCGCCCCTCGAGCCTGACCGCCGCCCGAGCCGCGGCGATCGCCGGCTCAGCCCTGCGTCTCGCGCCAGACCGGCGAACTCGTGAGCCGCACGCCGTCGAGGGCGACGAGCGGGCCGTCGACGGAACGGCGCCGGGTCTCGGCCTCGGCGGGGAGGCGCACGGCCGCGTCGGGATGCAGCGGCACGACGCGCAGCGTGATGCGCGAGCCGCCGGCGGCCCTCGGGCCGAGGGCGTCGAGGCCGATGAGCCAGGGCGTCCCGTCCCAGAACCGGTCGAGCACCACGCGCCCGTCCACCTCGAGCACCGCCACGTCGCCGGCCCAGTCCACCTCGAGCACGCGTCGGCCGGGTGCGAACTCGGGGAGGGCGATCGTCCAGGTCGACGCGTGGCGCGCGATGGCCGCGGCATCTGGT
>NZ_JBFUCL010000319.1:0-4455 GCF_056405255.1 Agromyces sp. P1_H4
GCCCGTCGGCGACGGCGTCCACCGGCGCGGTCTGCACCGAGCGGCTCCAGGTCGCGCCGTGCCGGGTGACCATGCGGTCGAGCACGGATGCCGCGGCCTCCGCCTGCGCGTCGGGGTCCGCCGCGACGCGGATCTGCCAGCGTGCCGCGCCGTCGGTTCCGGATGCCGCGGCGAGGCCTTCGCGCAGACCCGTCGTCGCGGCGCCCGAGACGGAGTCGACCACCGCCGTGCCGAGGCCGGCGAGCAGGAAGACGACGGCCGCGATGGAACCGAGCACGCCGGCACGCGCCGCAGCGCGCGCGAACGCGATCCGCATCGCTCCCACGCGATCTCCTCGTGTCGTCGGTCCAGGTGCGCGCGAACGGGAATGCTGCAGGGCTCCACCCCGCGCGGTGACGAATCCGCACAGCCTAGCGCTCGAACTCGGTCTTGCGGCCCGCCGTCGGGACCCCCTAGTCTGAAGGGCTGGTCTTCGCGTGACATCCGACGGCCACGAGGGTTCGAAGACGACGACGCAGGAGGACACCATGCAGACAGACAGCTACGCCCGCCAGGTCGCGGTCGACGGCGCTGCCCGCCCGGTCCTCCTCATCGAGGCGTTCTCCGGGTAGCTTCCGCCCCAGCCCCGCAGGCGCAGCCTGCCCATTCCGCGGTATCCCCGCATCCGACGTCGCCGCCGTGCGCGTCCGCTCGATCCGACACGTCGTCGGCGTCCCACGAGAACGCCCTGACGCCTCCTCCGGAAGGAACCGGCTTGTCCGCCACCCCGCTTCACCAGGACCCCTCACCCGCGCGCCCCGGCACCGTGCGCGCGCTGCTCCGGCTGCGCGAGTACGCAGGCCCCGCCATCCCGTTCATCATCGCGGGCATGGCCGCCTCGCTGAGCGCGCAGCTCATCGCCCTGTCGATCCCGCAGGTGCTCCAGTCGATCGTCGACGGCCCGCTCGCCGACGGCGATGCGAGCGCGATCCTCCCGCTCGCCGCGCTCGTGCTGGGCCTCGGCGTGCTCGAGGCCGTCATGATCGCGCTCCGCCGCTGGTTCGTGCTCAAGCCCGGCACCCATGTCGAGGCGCGCATGCGCAACGCGCTCTACGCCAAGCTGCAGGACCTGCCCGTCAGCTTCCACGACCGCTGGCCGAGCGGCCAGCTGCTCTCGCGTGCGGTCAGCGACCTCAACATCATCCGGCGGTGGCTGTCGTTCGGGCTCGTGCTGCTCGTCGTCAACCTCGTCGTCATCGTGGTGGGCCTCGCGATCCTCGTGTCGATGAACTGGATCCTCGGTGCGGTGTTCCTCGTGTGCTCGATCCCGCTGTGGATCGTCGGCTACCGCTTCGAGGGCCGCTACTCCGAGGTGTCGCGCCGCAGCCAGGACCAGGCGGGCGACCTCGCCACCGCGGTCGAGGAGTCGGTGCACGGCATCCGCGTGCTCAAGGCGTTCGGGCGCGGCAAGCACGCGCTCACGACCTTCCGCGCGCAGGCGGAGTCGCTGCGCAGCACCGAGATCGAGAAGGCGCGGCTCGACGCCGGCATCTGGGCGTGGATCCTCGTCGTGCCCACCGTCGCGCTCGCCGTGTGCCTCGTGCTCGGCGTGTGGCTGGCGTCGCAGGGCGTGCTCTCGGTCGGCGAGCTCGTGGCGTTCTTCGCCACCGCGACCGTGCTGGCGTGGCCGATCGAGTCGATCGGCTTCCTGCTCGCGTTCTCGGTCGACGCGCGCACCGCGACCGACCGCTTCTTCGACATCCTCGACAGCGAGAACCAGATCACCGACCCCGAGGCGCCGGTCACGATCGAGCGTCCCCGCGGCGAGCTCGCGTTCAACGACGTGCGGTTCCGCTACCAGGACTCGCCCGACCGCTTCGGCGACCTGCTCGACGGCGTCGACCTCGTGCTCGAGCCGGGCGAGACCATGGCGCTCGTCGGCCTCACGGGCAGCGGCAAGACGACCATGACCGCGCTCACCACGCGGCTCTACGACGTGACGGGCGGCTCCATCACGCTCGACGGCGTCGACATCCGGGCGCTCTCCCGCGAGGAGCTGCGCACCCATATCGCGATGGCCTTCGAGGACGCCACGCTGTTCAGCGCCTCCGTGCGCGACAACGTGCTGCTCGGCCGCCCTGAGCTGGCCGGCGACGACACCGAGGTGCGAGCCGTGGCCGACCGGGTGCTCGAGGAGGCGCTGCGCATCGCGCAGGCCGGCTTCGTGCACGACCTGCCCGACGGCCTCGACACGAAGGTCGGCGAGGAGGGCATGAGCCTCTCGGGCGGGCAGCGCCAGCGGCTCGCGCTCGCACGCGCCGTCGCGGCATCCCCCGCCGTGCTCGTGCTCGACGACCCGCTCTCGGCACTCGACGTGGCCACCGAGGCGCGCGTCGAGGCGGAGCTGCGCGAGGTGCTCGCGTCGACGACCGCGCTCATCGTGGCGCACCGCCCCTCGACGGTCATGCTCGCCGACCGGGTGGCGCTCCTCGAGGACGGGCGGGTCACCGCCGTCGGCACGCACTCCGAGCTGCTGCGCGAGAACGGCCACTACGCCTTCGTCATCTCCAGCCTGGAGGACGAGGAGAAGCGGGAGGCCGCACAGGCCTCCGGCATGGAACCCATCGCACGGGAGATCGAACCCATCGCACGAGAGGAGGCGACCCGATGAGCACCGTCACGGGCGTCGAGGGCGAGGAACGCCACGACTTCACGAAGGCCGAATCCACCCAGATCCGCCAGCGGTCGCTGCGGCTGCTCGGCTCCCTGCTGCACCCGGTCCGGGCGCGGCTGTGGATCACCATGGCGATCGTCGTCATCTCGACGGGCGCGCAGGTCGCGGGTCCGGCGCTCATCGCGTACGGCATCGACCAGGGCCTGCCCGCGCTCATGGCGGGCGACTGGATGCCGGTCGGCTTCGCCGGCGTGGCGTACCTCCTCACCGGCGCGGCCGGCGCGTTCCTCATCGCGTGGTACATCCGGCTGTCGGCGAGGATCAGCCAGGCGGTGCTGCTCGACCTGCGCACCCGGGTGTTCCTGCACACGCAGAAGCTCTCGCTCGAGTTCCACGAGTCCTACACGTCGGGCCGCATCATCTCCCGGCAGACGAGCGACCTCGACGCGATCCGGGAGCTCCTCGACGAGGGCATCAACCAGCTCGTGCGCGGGGCGCTCTACATGTCGTTCACGGCGGTGGCGCTCGCGCTCCTCGACTGGACGTCGGCGCTCGTGCTGCTCGCCGCGCTCGTGCCGCTCGCCGTGCTCACGCGGTGGTTCCAGGTGCGGTCGCAGCGGCTCTTCCGGCGCTCGCGCGTCGCCAGCGCGAGCCTCATCGTGCACTTCGTCGAGTCGATGACGGGAATCCGCGCCGTACAGGCGTTCCGCAAGGAGCAGCGCAACGAGAAGGAGTTCGGCGACCTCGTCGAGGACTACCGCGGCGTGAACGCGAAGGTCATCCAGCTGTTCGGCATCTACGATCCGGGCCTGCTGCTGATCGGCAACGTCTGCGTCGCGGCCGTGCTCGTCGTCGGCGGATTCCGCGTGGTCGACGGCGGCATGGAGGTGGGTGTGCTGCTCGCGGCCCTGCTCTACACCAAGCGCTTCTTCGACCCGATGGAGGAGATGGCGATGTTCTACAACGGGTACCAGTCCGCGGCATCCGCGCTCGAGAAGATCTCGGGCGTGCTCGAGGAGGAGCCGAGCGTGCCCGACCCCGAACGTCCGGTCGACCTCTGGAACGCCGACGGCCACGTGCGGTTCGAGCGCGTCGAGTTCGCGTACACACGCGACCGCGTCATCCTGCCGCGGTTCGACCTCGACATCCCGGCGGGCCAGACGATCGCGCTCGTCGGGTCGACGGGCGCAGGCAAGTCGACGCTCGCGAAGCTCATCGCCCGGTTCTACGACCCGAGTGACGGCGTGGTGGAGCTCGACGGGATCGACCTGCGGCAGTTGCACCCGAAGGACCTCCGGCGCGCGATCGTCATGGTCACGCAGGAGGCGTACCTGTTCTCGGGGTCGGTCGCCGACAACATCGCGCTCGGCAAGCCCGACGCGACCTTCGACGAGATCGTGGCGGCCGCTCGCGCGGTCGGCGCCCACGAGTTCATCGAGGGCCTGCCGAACGGCTACGACACCGACGTGAACAAGCGCGGCGGGCGCGTCTCGGCCGGGCAGCGGCAGCTCATCTCGTTCGCCCGGGCGTTCCTCGCGAACCCCGCGGTGCTGATCCTCGACGAGGCGACATCGTCGCTCGACATCCCGAGCGAGCGCGCGGTGCAGGAGGGCTTGCAGTCCCTCCTCGCCGACCGCACGGCCGTGATCATCGCGCACCGCCTGTCGACCGTGGCGATCGCCGACCGGGTGCTCGTCATGGAGCACGGGCGCATCGTCGAGGACGGCGCGCCCGCCGACCTCATCGGCGGGTCGGGGCGGTTCGCGGCGCTGCACGCGGCCTGGCGCGACTCGCTCGTGTAG
>NZ_JBFUCL010000320.1:0-4447 GCF_056405255.1 Agromyces sp. P1_H4
GCCATGCCCCACGCTGACCGCCCGATCGACCGCCGAGCCGTCGTGCAGCGCCACGACGTGACGCTCACGGTTCCTGACCCCGAGTCCGTGCTCACGGTCGGCAACGGCGACTTCGCCTACACGTGCGACATCACCGGAATGCAGACCTTCACGACGTTCCACGACCAGGCCACGGCGATCATGCAGGGCGGCGCCGCGATCAACACGGCGACCATGAGCACCTGGGGATGGCACGAGATGCCGAACCCGGAAGGCTACGTGCTCAAGGACGCGATGTCCGAGCACGTCACCGATCGCGGACCCGTGCGGTATCCCGATCGCCACGACATGGAAGGCGCGATGCGCGGTCAGGTCAGCGATGAGAACCGGCCGGGCGCCTGGCTCAACGCGAATCCCCAACGACTCGACCTCGGCCGAATCGGCTTCTCATTCCACGAGGCGAACGGCGAGTCGGTCTCCGTCGGACCAGAGGTTCTGACCGACACCGTGCAGCTGCTCGATCTGTGGTCGGGGACCATCACAAGCCGATTCCGCTACGACGACGAGTCGGTGCACGTGTCGACGGTGGCAGCCCCCGATGACTCGGTCGTTGCCTTCCGCGTCCAGTCCCCACTGCTCAGCAGCGGCCGCCTGCGGATCTCGCTCCGGTTCCCCTACGCGCATCCGGGATTCTTCCAGACGTCGGACTGGCAGAATCCCGACCGCCACACCTCGACGATCGCGGCCGAGGGGTCTCGGGCCACGATCTCGCGGAAGCTCGACGCTACTGCCTACCTCGTGGCCGTCGAATCCAGCAGCGGATCGATCACCCAGACTGCGCCTCATGAGTTCGAACTGGTGACGGACGCAGAATCACTCGACGTGGTCGTGCGCTTCGCCCAGAACGACGGGGGAGTGCTCCCGTCATTCGACGCCGTCGCGGCGGCGGCGGCGACGTCGTGGGAGCGCTTCTGGCTCTCCGGGGCGGCGATCGACTTCCACGACACGGCAGATGCACGGGCACACGAACTCGAACGTCGGGTCGTGCTCTCCCAGTACCTCACCGCCGTGAACTCCGCTGGGGTGATGCCGCCCGCCGAGACCGGACTGACCACGAACTCCTGGTCGGGCAAGGCCCACCTCGAGATGCACTTCTGGCACGCGGCGCACTTCACGACCTGGGGCCGCCCGGAGCTCCTCGAACGCAGTCTCGGCTGGTACCTCTCGATCCTTCCCCGAGCCAGAGCCACTGCATCAGGCCAGGGATACCCGGGGGCACGGTGGCCCAAGCAGGTCGGTCCGGATGGCCGCGAAAGCCCCGATCCGATCGGCTCGTTCCTGGTCTGGCAGCAGCCCCACGTGTTGTACCTGCTGGAACTGATCTGGCGCGCATCCGCTCCCGAGAAGCGCAGCGCCCTGACTCTCGAATTCGCCGAGCTGGTGGAGGAGACCGCCACGTTCATGGCCGCATTCGCGACCGAGCGCGACGACGAGTTCCACCTGCTGCCGCCGATCATGCCGGCGCAGGAGTTCTACGATGTGACGACAACCGAAGACCCCACCTACGAGCTCGCCTATTGGTGGTGGGGACTCGAGATCGCCCAGCTCTGGAGGGAGCGCTCCGGGCTGGCGCGCGAAGCCGAGTGGTCGAYGGTGCAGGACGGGCTCGCCCGACCGCACATCGAGGGCGACCACTACACGGCGATCGCAACCGAGCCGTTCCTGCGACGCGACGACCACCCCGCACTTCTCGCGGCGTTCGGCGTCGTACCGCCCACTCCGATCATCGATCCCGAGATCATGGTGGCGACCCTCCTCGACGTGCTCGGGGATTGGGAGTGGCCTTCGGCATGGGGCTGGGACTTCCCCATCATAGCGATGACGGCATCACGTCTCGGTCGCCCCGACCTCGCGATCGACGCTCTGCTCCGCGACGAGATCAAGAACCAGTTCACCCTCGTCGGCCACAACGCTCAGATGGGATCCATCCTCCCCATCTACCTCCCCGGCAACGGCTCACTCCTCGCGGCCGTCTCCATGCTCGCCACCACCGGCTTCCCGGATCCCTGGGACGTCGCAACCGAAGGATTCGTTCCATGGCCATGAACTCGATCCGTCCCGGTGAAATCTGGCTCGACACCAATGGGTACCGCATCCAAGCCCACGGCGGATCCCTGTTCTTCGAGAACGACACGTTCTACTGGTACGGCGAGAACAAGGAGTACACGACACCAGGCAGCGGCAACTGGCACTGGGGTGTTCGCGCGTACGCCTCCACTGACCTCTACAAGTGGGACGACCTCGGCCTGATCGTCCCTCCGGTGTTGGATGACCCGAACTCGCCCTTGCACCCCGTTCAGAAGATGGACCGCCCCCACATCATCTTCAACGAGGCCACCGGCAAGTACGTCTGCTGGCTCAAGGTCATGGGGGAGGGCGCCCACGACACCCAGGCCTCGACCGTGCTCACGTCGGACTCGCTGCTCGGCCCCTACGAGATCGCGCGTGCCGGACTGACTCCGTTGGGGATGAGCGCAGGCGACTTCGACCTCGTCGTCGACCCGGCCACTCGGAAGGCCTACTACTACTTCGAGAAGGTGCACACCGACCTCATCTGCGCGGACCTGACCGACGACTACACGGATGTGACGGGGCAGTACTCGACGCATTTCCCTCACCCGAGTCCACCGTTCACGCGTGAGGCGCCCGCCCACTTCGAAAGGAGCGGAACCCACTACCTGGTCACCTCCGGCTCGACGGGGTACTTCCCGAACTTCTCCGAGTTCGCAAGCGCGCCCGACTACCACGGGCCATGGACGGTGCTTGGGGATGCGCATCCGGACGATCCGACGCATACGTCATTCCGATCCCAGATCAGCTGCGTCTTCAAGCACCCCCACAAGCAGGATCTCTACATTGCGATGGCCGACCGATGGCTGCCACAGCTGCCAGACGACATGCCCAACGTCTATGACAGCGTCGCGGCCATGGCGCAGGGTGCGCCTCGTCCGGAGATGCCACCCGAGCAAGCCGCGAGCATGGGTGCAGTGATGGCTGCTGGTGGCGGCGAGAACACCGCGATCGCGGACTACGTCTGGCTCCCCATCCTGTTCGAGGGGGAGATTCCGCGCATCGACTGGCACGACGAGTGGCGCATCGAAGACTTCGACTAGCAGAGCGGCGAATTCGACGCGACGAGCAGGAGCTCCGCGAGTTCCCGAGACTACCGGTGATGACCCGAGACGGGGTGAATCCCCCAAGGGGTCGCAGGTTCAATCCTGTCAGCCCGACCAGAGAAGCCCCGGTAGATCGCAAGATCCGCCGGGGCTTCTTCATGTCGGAAGCGCCGTTGCTGAGGGGCAGGCGTCAAGGTGTGGAGACATCTGCACCGAAACGTCGCGAGTCCGCCATAGCGAGAGAACGCCCCGTCTCCGGCCGATGGAGACGGGGCGATTCGTGTGCGAGCTCAGGCCCCCACCTCAGGCGGCCTGTTGCGCGTCGCTCTCCCGCTTGATCGCCGAGATCTCGAACTCGAGCGTGATCTTCTCCGAGACGAGCCAGCCGCCTGAGTCGAGCGGCATGTTCCACTCCAGGCCGTACTCCCGGCGGTCGATGCGCCGCGTGCCCTCGAATCCGGCACGCAGCGCTCCGAAGGCGTCGGTCTCCACGCCGGTGAACTCGATCGGGATGGTGATCGGTTTCGTGACGTCGCGAATCGTCAGGTCGCCCGAGACGACGAGGGCGTTGTCGCCCACCTCCTCGATCCTGCTGCTCGTGAAGACGACGTCGGGCCACTTCTCCGCGTTGAAGAAGTCGGCGCTGCGCAAGTGGTCGTCGCGTTGCGTGTTGCGGGTGTCCACACTGGCAACCTTGAGCACGATCTCGGCGGTCGACTTGGTCGTGTCGTCGAAATCGACGTGCAGGCTGCCGGTGACGTCGTTGAAGGCACCGCGGACGTTGGCCACCATGGCGTGTTTGGCCGAGAAGCCGATGCGAGTGTGGGCGGGGTCCAGGTCCCAGTCGCCGCTGAGGTCTGGTCGATTGTCGGTCATGATCTCCCCTGAGTCGTTGCACGGACCCGAACAGTCTGTCATCCGCGGGCTGATCGAATGCTCCACCCCCGCCCTCAGCCGCCGCCGATGGCGAACAGGCCCACGATGCCGATGACGTAGAGCACCAGCACGACCAGCGAATCGACGCCCATTCCGAGCACGCGTCGCATCGGGCGGAAGACGAGTCCGACTACGTAGACCAGCGTGAGGAGCGCTCCGAGCGCGGTGAGGTAGATGTCGGCCGCTCCGGCGTCGGGGAGCACGGCCCTGCCGGTGATCAGGGTGGCGACCAGGAAGAGCACCGGGAGGAACGCGTTGCCGCCGAAGATGTCGCTGACGGCGAGGTCGTCGTCGCCCTGCTTCACCGCCTGAAGCCCCGTGGAGATCTCGGGAAGCGACGTCGCGAGCGCCAGGAA
>NZ_JBFUCL010000321.1:0-4420 GCF_056405255.1 Agromyces sp. P1_H4
GTCATGGACCCGGTGGCCATGGAGTCGGCCGTGCCGCCGGGGCCCGGTGACGAGTGCGTGCTCGAGGTTCCGAGGGATCCGCTGACGCCTGCGGTGTTCACGTACTGGTTCCAGTTGCTGGGCGTGCCGCCCGGACTGCCCGTCGTGACGGCGCAGGTCACCGGCGGCTACCTCCAGGACGTGGAGCTGTTCAGCCGGGTCGACTTCGACGCCGCCGACCTCACCTCGGACGAGGACTACGTCGAGCTCGCGCCGGTCTTCTCGGCGGGGGTGACCGTCGACCGGCGGGCGGCCACCACGGGGATCGGCGACACGATCGTCGCGACGTTCACCGTGACCCACGAACCGGATGCCGCACCGCGCACGGCCTCCTCGCAGGTGCTCTTCGCGATCAACTGGCCGGCGTTCCTCGCGCCCGTCGGCGGCACGACCCCGGCCGACGCCTGCGACGGCGGGCTGGTGGCCGGGCTCTGCGCCATCACCGAGCCGACGAACGTGCGCAGGACGACCGTGTTCACCATGGCGTTCAACGTGCCCGAAGGCGACGGCGGCCAGGCCGCGATCTCGATCATCGGCCAGGGGGGCTGGTACACGCCGCCGGGGCCGGTCATCGCGCTGGCGCCGCCGTCGCAGCAGCCTTCGGCGATACGGGTCGTCGCCGCGTCCGACGTGCACTCGGCCATCGTGAAGGCCGCCCCGACGCCGCGGCCAGAGGGCGCCCTGGACATCCCGGGCACGTGGACCGGCGTGGATGCGGCATCCGTCGTGGCGTTGGACCGGCCGTTCCCGATGGAGGTCGAACTGCGACCCGAGCTGTCGACCCTCGGCGACGAGCAGGGCATCGAGGGGGTCATCCGGGTGTCGCACGCTGCCGCCGCCGCGGYCACGCTCTTCGGGCTCGAGCTCGACGTCGCGCTCGAATTCGATGAAGCGCTGGTGCCGATCGGCGCACCAGTGGGCTGCGCGACGTACGTCGGCGGCGTCTGCACCATCACCGGGCTCGACGACCCGGGCTCGGAGGCCGTGATCACGGTGGAGTTCGCACCGCCCGCGGAGATCGGCGTCGGATACCTCGACGCCGACCAGGTCGCGGCCCGGTTCGACTTCGACGGCGCCCCGCTCACTGCACCAGACGGATGGCTGGAGTACGCCTACGACTCGCAGATCACCGACGCCGAGCTCGTGACGCTCGACGTGGACCTCACGAACGACTACGTGTGGGAGGACGGCTCCCCGCTCGGCGCGCGCATCACGGCCACGCGTGCCGAACGCGGCACCGACGGCGACCTCTACGACGCGCTCCTGGTCGGCGTGGCGATCACCTGGCCCGCCTACCTGACGCCGCTCAGCACCCCGACCGGGTGCGACCTGCAGGGGAATGGCATGGTGTGCGACGTCCGCATCGCCAGTCCGGGGCCGGAGGACGCGGCCGTGATCCTCGTGGCCTTCGACATCGGGCCGGGCGTGGTCGACGGGGTGGTCCGAGCCGAGGGGGCGTACCTTCTCGAGGACGTCGACGAGGGCGACGACCGCGACCTGCCAGTCGAATGGGTGGTGCCCGACGAGGCGCCCATCGCCGGCGTCGACCCGTTCATCACGCTCGACGTCGCGCTCGACCGGGAGCTCGTGTGGCAGGGCGGTCCCGACGTCGCGGCGACGATCACCGCCACCCGGGAGGCGTTCGCCGCCGAGCTGCGGCGTGACCCGTTCCCCGAGCTCGTCGTGGGCGTGGCGATCACCTGGCCGGCGTTCCTGCACCCGAACGCGCCGCCGACCGGTTGCGAGTCGTGGGACGGCGCGATCTGCGAGATCCTGCTGCCCAAGCCGGGGGCCGTGGTGCAGATCGGGCTCGAGTTCTCGGTCGGCGGCTCACCCGACGGCAGCGTGCTGCCCGGCGTGGTGCGTGCCGAGGCCGAGTCGCTGGGAGGGACGGATCCCGACCTGGTGCCCGACCTGCCCGTCGACTGGGTCATCCCCGACGAGGCGCCCGTGACCCGGGTGCGCCCCGCCATCACCCTCGACCTCACCGACGACCACGACCCCGGGTACACCGGCGGGAAGCAGCTGGTCCTCACCACCGTCGTCACCCGGGAGACGCCCGGCGCCGTGCTGCCGGGGCTCGAGATCGGCCTGGACTACACGTGGGCGGGATACCTCACGAAGACGTCCGACGCCGGATGCGCGAGCTTCTCGGGCACGACCTGCGTCGTGACGGGACTCGACCAGCCCGGGGCATCCGCCGTGGTGACCCTGACCTTCTCGATGCCCGCACCGACCCTGCCGCCGGTGCCGCCGGTGGCGCCGCGCACCGACGACCTCGTCGTCGACGGCGTCGCCCTGTCGTTCGATGCGCCGGTGGTCGAGCTGCCGCCGCCTCCGCCGGAGCCGCAACCGGAGCCGGACCCGGAGCCGCAGGTCGAGTTCGCGCCCGCGTCGGAGGCGGGACCGGTGCTCGCCCTCGCCCTCGCGCCGTCGCCGGCCCTCGCGCCGGAACCGCTGCCCGCCGCCCTGCCGCCGTCGTGGATCGGCGAGGATCGCGAGCCGTTCACGGTGCTCCAGCCCAACCTGCGCATGTCACCGGCGGTGACGACGCCCGGCGAAGTGATCGGCGCGATCGGYACGTCGCTGCCGCCGAACGCCGCCGTCACGTTCCACTGGGAGGGCGTGCCGACCGACACGCCGAGCGTGCGCTGGCCCGGCTCGGGCGACCCGACGTCGGCCCGCTGGGCCCTGCTCGTGCTCAGGTGGGAGCTGCCCGGCACCCGCACGCTCGTCATGCACAGCGTCGACGGCCTGTTCGGCGACATCCCGTCGAGCAACCGCCTGCTCGTCGCGCCACGCTCCGCGATGGCGCCCAACCTGCTCGGGAGGGGCGGATGATCGGCGAGATCGACGACGCGCTGCGCACGCTCGTCAAGGAGTCGGACGGCATCGCCGCCGACGTCGACGTGGCGCTCGACGCCCCCACGAAGGACTGGGCGGCCCGGCGAAACGCGCCGACGGTCGACCTGTTCCTCTACGACATCCGTGAGGACGTGCGACGGCGCGAGTACGGCTTCTCGGAGCAGCGCGACGACCGCGGCATCGTCACGCACCGCGCCCCCGCGCCCCGCTACTACAAGCTCTCGTACCTCGTCACGGCGTGGACGCAACGGCCCGACGACGAGCACCGCCTGCTCGACGCGCTGCTGCGCTGCTTCATCCGCTTCGACGCCATTCCCGACGCGTTCATCATCGAGACCCTCGCCGAGACGGGCCTGCGCTGCTCGATCACGATCGCCCAGCCGCCGCCCGAGGACCGGGCGTTCGCCGACGTCTGGTCGTCGCTCGGCGGCGAGCTGAAGCCCTCGCTCGACGTCGTCGTCACCGCACCGCTCAGCCGGTCGATCCTGTACCCCGCCGGACCGCCCGTCACCGGCGGCGTCACCGCCCAGCTCGAAGCGGCGGGACTGGGGATCGAGGATGCCGCGTTCCGTGCCGCTCCGACGGGAGACTGAGATGATCGACGACCCCAGCGTCGTGCACCTGCTGGGGCGGCTCGGCGCGATCGAGGACCGCATCCGGCGCCTGGTCGCCGCCCGTCGCGCGGCCGATCCGCAGCCCGACGACCCCTTCCGCGGGCTGTACCTCAGCGACGAAATGGTCGACCGGCTGCTCGACGGTGCCCCCGGCGTGCCCGATTGGTCGGATGCCTCAGCCCGCCTCGCGGCGTGCGAGCAGGGCGCCGACGTGGCGGAGGCCGCGGGGCATCCGATCCGGCTCCGCACGCTCGCGGCGGCGTTCGGCCTCGGGCCCATCGACGTCGACCTGCTCGTCATCGCGCTGGCCGCCGACCTCGATCCGCGGTTCGAGCGGTTCTTCGGCTACCTGAACGACGATGTCGGGCGACGGCGGCCGTCGGTCTCGGTCGCGCTCGAGCTCTGCGGCGTGCCGCTCACGAGCGCCGCCGACCGGGCCCGGCTCATCTCAGGGCCGCTCGTCACGGGCGGGCTGGTGATCGTCGAGGACCCCGACCGGCCGCTGCCGGGGCGGGCCGTGCGCGTCCCCGACCGCATCGTCGGGCACCTCCTCGGCGACGACACCGCCGATCGCGCCCTCGACGGCGTGCTGCGCGAGCCCRTCGACCTCGAGTGGGGCGACGACGCGCGCGTACGTCAGGCGCTCGCCTCCGGCATCCGCCTGGTGTACCTCCGCGAGCCGGCCACCGGATCGGGGGAGGCCGTCGCCGTGCGCGCGCTGCACGCCGAAGCGCCGGGCGCACTGCTGGTCGACCTCGAGCGGCTCGGCGGCGATGCCGACGCCGTGCCGCTGGCCCGGCTCGTGGCGCGGGAGGCGCGGCTGCGCGGATTCGGCCTCATCGCCTCGCCGGTGACCACGGACACGGGCCGCGCGCTCATCGAGGCGCTCGCCGACTCGACCC
>NZ_JBFUCL010000322.1:0-4402 GCF_056405255.1 Agromyces sp. P1_H4
GGCGAGCGGATGCCGCGGTCGGGCGCCGCGCCCGCGGCATCCGTCACCGCGGTCGTCTCGCGCACGCCGGCCTCCGTCATGCCTTCGCCGTGATGTGCTCGGAGAGCGCCGGGATCACGGTCTCGCCGTAGACCCGGAGCGTCTCCTCCTTGTTGTCGTGCTGGAGGTAGCCGGCGAACTGGTCGACGCCGAGGTCGGCGAGGGCCTTGAGCTTGGCGATGTGCTCGTCGGCGGTGCCGAGCACGCAGAACCGGTCGACGATCTCGTCGGGCACGAACGACGTGTGCGTGTTGCCGGCCCGGCCGTGCTCGTTGTAGTCGTAGCCCTCGCGGCCCTTGATGTAGTCGGTCAGCGCCTGCGGCACGGCGGCGCCCGACCCGTCTGAGCCGGTGCCGTACTTCGCGACGATGTCGGCGACGTGGTTGCCGACCATGCCGCCGAACCAGCGGCACTGGTCGCGCATGTGCTCGAGGTCGTCGCCGATGTACATGGGCGCGGCCACGCAGAACTTCACCGACATCGGGTCGCGGCCCGCCGCCTCGGCGGCATCGCGCACGTGCTGGATCATCCACGCGGCGATGTCGAGGTCGGCGAGCTGCAGGATGAACCCGTCGCCCACCTCGCCCGCGAGCGTCAGCGCCATCGGGCCGTAGGCCGCGACCCACACCTCGAGCTCCGAGCCGCGCGACCACGGGAACTGCAGCTGCGAGCCCTTGTACTCCACCGGCCGCGAGTTCGCGAGCTCCCGTATCACGTGGATCGACTCGCGCAGCTCCTTCAGTGTGGTCGGCTTGCCGTTCGTCACGCGCACGGCCGAGTCGCCGCGGCCGATGCCGCAGATCGTGCGGTTGCCGTACATCTCGTTGAGCGTCGCGAAGATCGACGCCGTGACGGTCCAGTCACGGGTCGCCGGGTTGGTGACGAAGGGGCCCACCTTGATGCGGTGGGTCTCGGCGAGGATCTGGCTGTAGATCACGTACGGCTCCTGCCACAGCAGGTGCGAGTCGAACGTCCACGCGGTGCTGAAGCCGTACTGCTCGGCGAGCTTGGCGAGGTGGACGGTGCGCGATGCCGGGGGGTTCGTCTGGAGGACGACTCCGAAGTCCATGGGTGCTCCGCTCGGTTGGGGTCGGCTCGGGGGGTTGGGGGGTCGACTCAGATGAGGTACTGGCTCAGGCCGCGCCTGAGGAATCGGCCGTCGCCCTTGGCGCCGAGGTACTGGTCGTCGTCGACGATGACCTTGCCCCGGGACAGCACCGTGTCGACGTGGCCGTCGATCTCGAAGCCCTCCCACGCGGAGTAGTCCATGTTCATGTGGTGCGTCTTCTCGAGGCCGATCGACGTGTGGCCGTTCGGGTCGTAGACGACGACATCGGCATCGGCGCCGGGCTGGATGACGCCCTTCGTGCCGTACAGGCCGAACATGCGCGCCGGCGTGGTGCTCGTGAGCTCCACCCAGCGCTCGAGGGTGATCTCGCCGGTGACGACGCCCTGGTACATGAGGTCCATGCGGTGCTCGATCGAGCCGATGCCGTTGGGGATCTTCCGGAAGTCGCCGAGGCCGAGCTCCTTCTGGTCCTTCATGCAGAACGGGCAGTGGTCGGTCGAGACCATCTGCAGGTCGTTCGTGCGCAGCGCCTGCCACATCGACTGCTGGTGACCCTCCTCGTGCGAGCGCAGCGGAGTGGAGCACACCCACTTGGCGCCCTCGAAGTGGCCCCACTGCTCGCTCGACGCGCCGAGCTGTTCCTCGAGCGACAGGTAGAGGTACTGCGGACACGTCTCGCCGTAGACGTTCTGCCCCTTGTCGCGCGCCCACGCGAGCTGCTCGACCGCCTGCTTCGCCGACACGTGCACCACGTAAAGCGGCGCACCCGTGAGCTTCGCGAGCATGATCGCGCGGTGCGTGGCCTCCTCCTCCATCTCCCAGGCGCGCGCGACGCCGTGGTAGTAGGGGTCGGTCTTGCCCTGCTCCACGAGCTGGGCCGCGAGCACGTCGATCGCCGGGCCGTTCTCGGCGTGCATCATCGTGAGCATGCCCGTGTCGCGCGACACCTGCATGGCCTTCAGGATCTGCGCGTCATCCGAGTAGAAGACCCCCGGGTAGGCCATGAACATCTTGAAGCTCGTGATGCCCTCGTCGGGCAGTCGCCGCAGCGTCGCGAGCGAGGCGTCGTTCACGTCGCCGACGATCTGGTGGAAGCCGTAGTCGATCGCGCAGTTGCCGGCCGCCTTCTCGTGCCACGCCGCCAGTCCGTCCTCGATGCGCTGCCCGTAGGTCTGCACGGCGAAGTCGATGATCGACGTCGTGCCGCCCCAGGCCGCCGCCCGCGTTCCGGTCTCGAAGGTGTCGGATGCCTCGGTGCCGCCGAACGGCAGCTGCATGTGCGTGTGCGCGTCGATGCCGCCGGGGATCACGTACTTGCCCGTCGCGTCGATGACACGGTCGACGGATGCCGCGACATCCGTGCCGAGGATGCTGCTGCCGGGCTCGAGCACGGCCCTGATGGTCTCGCCGTCGATCAGCACGTCGGCCGCGGCGCGTCCGGTCGCACTGACGACGGTGCCGCCGCTGATGAGGGTGGTGGCCATGGTTCGCTCCTTCGCGTGGCTCGTCGGGTTACGGCTTCGGGATGGAGGTGTAGGAGTCGGGCCGGCGGTCGCGGTAGAACTGCCACGCGTTGCGGACGTTCCGGATCATGTCGAGGTCGAGGTCGCGGACGACGACCTCCTCCTCGGTCTCGGAGCCGTAGTCGCCGACGATGTTGCCCTGCGGGTCGACGAACTGGCTCTTGCCGTAGAAGTTCACGGCCAGATCGCCGTACTCGTTGTCCTCGAGGCCGACCCGATTGGCGGCGGCCACGAAGTAGCCGTTCGCGGCGGCCGCGGCGGGCTGCTCGATCTCCCAGAGCCGGTTCGACAGGCCGGGCTTCGTGGCGTTCGGGTTGAACACGATCTGCGCGCCGTTGAGGCCGAGCTCGCGCCAGCCCTCGGGGAAGTGCCGGTCGTAGCAGATGTAGACGCCGATCGGCCCGACCGCGGTGTGGAAGATGGGGTAGCCGAGGTTGCCGGGCCGGAAGTAGAACTTCTCCCAGAACTTGTCGAGGTTCGGGATGTGGTGCTTGCGATACGAGCCGAGGATCGTGCCATCGGAGTCGACCACCACGGCCGTGTTGTAGTAGACGCCCGGCTGCTCCTCCTCGTAGATCGGCAGCACCATCACCATGCCGAGCTCCTTCGCGAGCGCGGCGAAGCGCTGCACGATCGGGCCRTCGGCGGGCTCGGCGTAGTCGTAGTACTTCACGTCCTCGGTGATGCCGAAGTAGGGGCCGTAGAACAGCTCCTGGAAGCAGATCACCTCGGCGCCCTGCTCCTTGGCGTCGCGGGCGAACTGCTCGTGCTTGTCGAGCATGGACTCCTTGTCGCCGGTCCAGGTCGTCTGCGTGATGGCCGCTCGGACGATCGTCATGTTGCCTCCTGAGTCGGTCGGCGTCGTTGCCGTCCGCTCGGTGCGCCTGGCGGGACTGCTGCTCAGGTGCGACCGGGCGATGCTGCGACGCCGAGGGTGGGGACTGCCGAACGGGGCTCGCGACCCGTTCTGTTATTGTTCGGCGTGAACATTTCTCTTATGTTTCACTCTGTGTCGCTGTGGTGAATTCATACTGTCCCTTGCGTCGTGAGGAGGCAATGGTCGTGTCAGGTATTCCTGTGACGGTGCTTCGATGAACGGCGATCGAGCGGATGCCGCTGCGCTGGTCGCGCGGGCCGAATTCCCCGACGCGACACCACGCGGCATCGCCGGCGTGATCGCCCGGCGCGTGAGCTCGGGCGAGCTCGCGCCGGGCGAACGCCTGCCCACCGTCCGCGATCTCGCCGCCGCGCTCGGCGTGAGCCCCGCGACGGTGAGCCAGGCGTGGCAGGCGCTCGCGCGCGCCGGCATGATCGAGTCGCGCGGCCGCGCCGGGAGCTTCGTGCGGGGCGGGGCATCCGCTCGGGGGGCAGCCGCTCGGCTGGCGCCGCGGATGCGCGGGATGGCGGCGCCCGACGACCCCGTTCGCCTCGACCTCTCCCGGGGCACGCCCGACCCGCTGCTGCTGCCCGCGCTCGGACCGGCGCTCTCGCGAGTGTCCGCCCGCGCCGAGACCGGCAGCTACCAGGCCGAACCCGTCATCCCCGCGCTCGCGACCGTGCTCGCCGACTCGTGGCCGTCGCCCGCGGGGTCGATCATGGTCGTCGACGGCGCGCTCGACGCGATCTCGCGCACCCTCGAGCAGCTCGTGCGCTTCGGCGACCGCGTCGTCGTCGAGAGTCCGGGGTTCCCGCCGTTCCTCGACCTGCTCGACGTACTCGGCGCCGAGGCGGTGCCCGTGCGGCTCGACGCGCACGGCATGGTGCCCGAGGC
>NZ_JBFUCL010000323.1:0-4294 GCF_056405255.1 Agromyces sp. P1_H4
TCTCTACGCCGCCGCAGGCCGCGCCTGTGGCATCCGTCGCCCCCTCGACGACGGATGCCTCGACCGACCGTCGCGTGCCGCTCGATCGCATGGGCCGCGCCGCCGCCGCGCACTTCTCGCGCTCGCGCCGTGAGATCCCCGAGGCGACCGTGTGGATGGACGTCGACGCGACCGGGCTGCTCGCCGCTCGGCGCGAGCTGCAGGAGGCGACCGGCGAGCGCTTCGGCGTCACGGCGCTCGTGGCCAGGTTCGCCGTGGCAGGCCTGGCGCGGCATCCGCTGCTCAACTCCAGCTTCGACGCCGAGCGCGACGAGATCGTCGTGCACGGCYCCGTGAACCTCGGGATCGCCGCGCAGACGCCGCGTGGTCTGCTCGTGCCCGTCGTCCACGGGGCGGACCACCTCAGCCTCCGCACGCTCCGCGACGCGATCGTGTCGCGCAGCGAGGAGGCGTCGACCGGTGCCTTCCCGCCCGCAGCCCTGCAGGGCGGCACGTTCACGCTGAACAACTACGGCACGCTCGGGGTCGACGGCTCCGCGGCCATCATCAACCATCCCGAGGCGGCGATGCTCGGCCTTGGGCGGCTCGTGCAACGCCCGTGGGTGGTCGACGGCGAGCTCGCCGTGCGCACCGTGACGGAGCTGACGCTCTCGTTCGATCACCGCGTCTGCGACGGCGCGGAGGCGGCGGCGTTCCTCACGTTCGTCGCCGGATGCATCGAACGCCCCGTCTCGGTGCTCGCCGAGCTCTGACGAGGCCGGCGCACGGCACGGCACGGCACGGCTGCTCGACCTCGGACGGGCCGGCGAGCCCGACGGATCAGAAGAACTCGTCGGGCGTGCCCGCGGCGCGCTCGATGTCGCGCGTCTCCTGGCCGGCCGCGCGCAACTTCGCCACGGCGACCCTGAGGCCCGACTCCATCTGCGCCGCCCACGCGTCGGACTCGCGAGCGCTGGCCTCCGCCGCCCGCGCGCGTGCCTCCGACGCCTCCGCCGAGCTGCGCGCGTCGCTCACCTGACGGAGCGCGAGCGAGATGCCGTAGTACGCGGCCACCATGGTCGCGATCGGGGCCGCGATGACCGCGAGGGCGCTGATCGCGGCCCCGGTGGGGCTGAACGCGATGAGCAGGGCGAATGCGAGGAACAGCACCACGATGCCCACGAGCACGACGAGCATGAACCGCAGGTCGCGGCTCCACGCGGGCGAAGCCGTGCGCGGCCCTCGCGGAGCCGGGCTCTCCTGCGCGGCACCGGAGGCGGGCAGCACCACGGTCGTGTCGTCACCGGGGACCTGACCGCCGGGCGCGCCCTGCTGGTCGACGATCGGACGTGAGTACGCGTCGCTCATTGGTTCCCCGCTCCCTTGGATGGATGACCCCCCAATTGTGGGCCGCTCGATGGGGCCGGTCAAGGAAGCGCGCCGTCGGCCGGTTCGGCTCAGGCCGCCTGGGCCTCGGCGAGCCCCCGCTCGATGACGCCGATCACGGTGGGATCGTCTGGCTGCACGGCGGGCCGGAAGCGGACGACCTCGCCGCCCGGCAGCACCACGAACTTCTCGAAGTTCCACTTGACGCGACCGGTCCTGCCTGCGGCATCCGGAACCTTCGTGAGCTCCGCGTAGAGCGGATGCCGGTGCCGGCCGTTCACCCGCACCTTGTCCATGAGCGGGAAGCTCACGCCGTAGGTCATGGAGCAGAACTCCTTGATGTCCTCGGCGGATCCCGGCTCCTGGCCGGCGAACTGGTTGCAGGGGAACCCGAGCACCGTGAAGCCCCGCGGGCCGTACTCGCGCTGGAGCGCCTCGAGCTTCTCGTACTGCGGTGTCAGCCCGCACCTCGACGCGACGTTCACCACCATCACGACCTGGTCGCCGTAGTCGGCGAGCGAGGCGGTGCCGCCGTCGATGGTCGTGATGGGGATGTCTCGGATGTCCACCTCACGAGCCTAACCCGCGCCGATCGTTCAACCCCCGAACGAGCCCGAATGCGACCCCTTCACGCTGGATCCGAAGCCGCCGGACTTCGCCGACGAGCCGAAGCCGCCCGAGAGCGGCGCCCGCTCGCCGACCTTCGCGCCGGCCGGGGCGCGCTCGACGACGTCGGAGTGCGCCGTGGACCCCGGCTTGGCGAACCCGCCGCCGGTCACGGGCGCCCAGGAGCTGACACGCGACGAGTCCCAGCGGGAACCGGAGAACAGGAGCGGACCGAGCCACAGGCCGGCGCCGTAGTGACCGTGGTACCCGTCGGACGATTCGCACAGCTGGTCGGGCGAGGCGTCCACCGCCGTGCCCTCTGCCCGGAGCAGCCGGATCTGCTCCGAGACATCCGCGATGCAGTCCTCCCTCGAGGCGTACACGGGGCGTTCCGTGCCGTCGGGGAGGATGTACTCCTCGCCGTCGGCACCCGACACGACCACGCCGTCCTCGGGGAACGGCGAACAGCCGGCGAGGAGCAGCATGGCGCCGGCCACGCCGATGGCGGCGACCACCCGCGGCGCCGGGGGCCGGGTCGCCCCCGAAACCTCGACCAGCGCCGACCGGCGGCGTGCAGCGGGACTCATCGCGACTCCTCGGGATCGATGATGAAATGCGGCACGAACTCGGCCAGGTCACCGGTGATGGGCCCGCTCGTCTCACGGACGTCGATGCCGGCCGGCGTCTCGCCCACCACCCACGAACCGACGACGACGGTCCGGCCGTCGATGCGAGCGAGGTCGGCACGCTGCTGGTACACGAATCCGGTGTCGCCGTAGTCRCCCCCGTTGGAGGCGATCTCGGCGCCCGACGCATCGAACATCGTGACGTTGGCTCCCTCACGCCCGAGCTTCGGCTTCGAGACGTACGCCGTCCCCGTGAGCGGCTCGGACGTCGCCGACGCCGGAAGGAGGAGCGGATGGCCCGGGAAGAGCTCCCAGAGCACGACGAGCAACTGCTTGTTGGACAGGAGCATCTTCCAGATCGGCTCGACCCACACGGTCGAGTCGCGCGTGGACTCGAGGAACCCGGCGAACTGCTCCTGGGCCATCCACTCCCACGGATACAGCTTGAAGATCTGCTGGATCGGCTCCCCGTCGGGGTCGACGAACCGGTGGGCGTCGACATCGAACCGGATGTCCTCCACGAAGATGAGCTTCGTGTCGAAGCCGGCCTGCTTCGCCGTCTCGGCCATGTACGCCACCGTGTCGGCGTCTTCGAYGATGAGCGCGCCGTCGCCCGTGTCGTGCAGCGAGGCGAGATGCAGGCGTGCTCCGGCCGCCACGCCGAGACGAGCCGTCCTGATGTGCTCCCACTGCTCGACGAGGAGCTCGTGCAGCAGGTTGAACTGGTCGGCGTCCTGGCCGCGCGTCTCCACCAGCCACTGCCACTGCGCGGCAGCCGACTCCACGAGCGAGGTCGGCGTGTCGGCGTTGAACTCGAGGAGCTTGATGGTGTCCTGGCCGTCATAGGCGAGGTCGAAGCGGCCGTAGACGGTCGGGTCGTCCTCATCCCAGGAACGCGCGACCAGGTCGTGCAGCGGCGTGGGGATGCCGAACTCGGCGAAGCGTCGGGTGCGGACGAGATGTTCGACCGCGTCCATGCACCGATCGAACAATTCTCGTGTCGCCCGCTCGAAGGCGTCGATCTCGGCCATCGTGAAGCCGTAGGCGGCCTCTTCCTGCCAGTACGGACGCCCGCCTTCGGAAGGCAGGTCGTAGAACGTGAAGCCGATGCGATCGAACCGCCCACGCCAGTCGGCACGTGGCGTCGATGAGGTGCGGATCACGTGAGTCCTTCGGGGGTCGTGGCACCACGGACAGGAATGGCCGGTCCCGAGAGGGAACCGGCCGAACCGAATGAATGGTGGATCTGAGGGGACTCGAACCCCTGACCCCCTGCATGCCATGCAGGTGCGCTACCAGCTGCGCCACAGACCCGTGCGCCCCGTTCGGGGCAACGAATTGAGCTTACACCAGCCTCGCCCTCCGAAAGAAATCGAGGCGGCCTCAGCCGGCGGATGCCGCGGGCGTCAGTTCTCGCGCGCGAGCAGGGGCGCGACCGGCAGGGCCGGGCAGTCCAGCCAGAGCCGCTCGAGACCGTAGTAGAGGCGCTCCTCCCGGTGGAACACGTGCACCACGAGCCCGCCGAAGTCGAGCAGGATCCATCGTCCTGCGGCGTGACCCTCGCGGTGCAGGGTCTTCGCCCCGGCGTCGCGCAGCACGTCTTCCACCTCGTCGGCGATCGCGACGACGTTGCGCTCGGAATTGCCCGTGACGAGGAGGAAGACGTCGGCGAACGGCAGCGGTCCCGACACGTCGAG
>NZ_JBFUCL010000324.1:0-4282 GCF_056405255.1 Agromyces sp. P1_H4
GGTGCAGGGCGACGTGACCGACGTCGGCTGGTTCACCTCGAGGCTCGCCGAGTCGGATGCCGCGATCCACACGGCTGCCCCCGAGCACGGGGCGCCCGCCTTCAACGACGCCGTGATCGAGGCGGCCATCCGGGCGTACGGCGACGGCGGGCGCCGCTTCGTGCTGACGAGCGGCATCTGGGAGTACGGCGCCGGCGGCGACCTCGCCGACGACGCGGCCCTCGACCCGCCGCAGCTCGTCGCCTGGCGGGTGCCGCTCGAGGAGCGGCTGCTCGCGTCCGGCGTCGACGCGGCGATCGTGGCCCCGGGCATCGTGTACGGACATGACGGCGGGCTCGTGCCGTCGCTCATCGCCGAGGCCGCGCGCACCGATGCCGGCGCGCTCCGGCTCGTCGGCGACGGGTCGCAGCAGTGGACGTTCGTGCATGTCGACGACCTCGCCCGCCTCTACCTCGCGGTCGTCGAGGCAGCCGGCGTGCGTGGTCGCGTCATCGGGTCCGACGGTTCGCCGACGACGGTGCGGGCGCTCGCCGAGGCGGTCGCGGAGGTGGTCGGCGCCGCCGGCGTCGCGCCCGAGACTCCGGATGCCTCGCGTGAGCGCCTGGGCTCGGACTTCGCCGACGCGCTGCTCCTCGGCCAGGCCGCCACGGGCCGCGTCGCCCGCGGGCTGGGCTGGGTGCCCGAGCACGCGAGCGTGATCGAGGACGTGCAGGCCGCGCGCGAGGCATCCGCCGCCTGAGCACCGCGCACCGAAATGTAGGAACATCCGGGTGACACGCCGCGGTGCTGGCGCCGCCGCGCCGCTCGGGCGCCGGATCTTCCTGCATTTCGGCGGGCGCGCGCCGGGTGGGGTCGGGCGAGGGTGGCCCGGGTGGGCGCGGTTCTTCCGCCGTGCGGAAGAACCGGGGAAGTTCACCCCCGGGATCGCCGTCGGCAGGGGTGCCGAGGCCCGCAGAGTGGATGCACCGCCCCACGGACGGCGCCGCAGCCGGCGTCACGACGGGGGCACCCACGCATCCGCACGCTGCACCGAAGGAGCACCCCGATGAGCACCCCGAACCGCCCAGGCGACCAGACCCAGACCGCGGCCGAGCTCCAGCTCGAATGGGACGCGAACCCCCGCTGGGACGGCGTCCGCCGCGACTACACCGCCGAGGACGTCATCGCCCTGCGCGGCCCCGTCCGCGAGGAGCGCACGCTGGCCCGCCGCGGCGCTGAGCGGCTCTGGCAGGACCTCCAGCAGAACACCGGCACGGCGTTCGCTCCGCAGGAGGAACCACAGTGGTCGGCCGCGCTCGGCGCCCTCACCGGCAACCAGGCCGTGCAGCAGGTGCGCGCTGGCCTGAAGGCGATCTACCTGAGCGGCTGGCAGGTCGCGGCCGACGCGAACCTCAGCGGCCAGACCTACCCTGACCAGTCGCTCTACCCCGCCAACTCAGTCCCCGCCGTGGTGCGCCGCATCAACAACGCGCTCCTCCGCGCCGGCCAGATCGAGCAGGGCAGCGAGGCGCAGACCGGCATCTCCGACTGGATGGCTCCGATCGTCGCCGACGCCGAGGCCGGCTTCGGCGGCCCGCTCAACGCGTACGAGCTCATGCACCAGATGATCGAGGCGGGCGCGGCCGGCGTGCACTGGGAGGACCAGCTCGCGAGCGAGAAGAAGTGCGGCCACATGGGCGGCAAGGTGCTCATCCCGACGTCGCAGCACATCCGCACGATCAACGCGGCGCGGCTGGCGGCGGATGTCGCCGGCGTGCCGTCGATCATCATCGCCCGCACCGACGCGCTCGCCGCGACGCTGCTGACGAGCGACCACGACGAGCGCGACCGCCCCTTCGTCACCGGTGAGCGCACCGCCGAGGGGTTCTACGAGGTGCAGAACGGCATCGAGCCGGTCATCGCCCGCGGCCTCGCGTACGCCGAGTACGCCGACCTGCTCTGGGTCGAGTCGGCCGAGCCCGACCTCGACCTCGCGCGCCGCTTCGCCGAGGCCGTGCACGCGAAGTTCCCCGGCAAGCGCCTGAGCTACAACTGCTCGCCGTCGTTCAACTGGAAGCGCCACCTCGACGACGCCCAGATCGCGACCTTCCAGCGCGAGCTCGCGGCCATGGGCTACGCGTTCCAGTTCATCACCCTCGCGGGCTTCCACGCCCTCAACCACTCCATGTTCACGCTCGCCAAGGACTACAACGAGCGGCACATGAGCGCCTACGTCGAACTCCAGGAGGCGGAATTCGCCTCGGAGGCATCCGGATACACCGCGACGCGCCACCAGCGCGAGGTCGGCACCGGGTACTTCGACCAGATCGCCACCGCGCTGAACCCCACCAGCGCCACGCTCGCCCTCGTCGGATCGACCGAGGAAGACCAGTTCAACCACTGACCCACTGATTCCACTGACCGACCGACTCCCCGAGGAGACGACATCATGAACACCCTGACCATCGAGCGAACGGATGCCGCGGCATCCGCACACCGCACCGAACCCACCGAACCCGCTCCCGCCACCGCGAGCTTCCGCACCCATGAGCCGCGCATCGAGGTGACGGCCCCGCTCGGCGAGCGGTACGAGGAGATCCTCACGCCCGAGGCGCTGCGGTTCCTCGCCGAGCTGCACGACCGGTTCGCGCACACCCGGCACGACCTGCTCGCCGTGCGGCTGCAGACCCGCGTCGACGCGGCGAACGGCCGCGACCCGAGGTTCCTGCCCGAGACGACGTGGATCCGCAATGACCCGTCGTGGCGCGTCGCCGGCACGGCACCGGGGCTCGAGGACCGTCGCGTCGAGATCACCGGCCCGACCGACCGCAAGATGGCGATCAACGCCCTGAACTCGGGCGCGAAGGTGTGGCTCGCCGACCAGGAGGATGCCACGAGCCCCACCTGGGCCAACGTGGTGGAGGGGCAGCTGACCCTGTTCGACTTCGTGCGGGGGACCCTCGAGTACACGAGCCCCGAGGGGCGGGACTACCGCGTCACGGCGGCCGAGACGCCCACCGTCGTGATGCGCCCGCGCGGCTGGCACCTCGTGGAGAAGCACCTGCGGTTCCACGACCGCGCCGGCCGGGCGATGCACGCCTCGGGCTCGCTCGTCGACTTCGGGCTGTACGCCTTCCACAATGCGCAGCGTCTCATCGACAGCGGACGCGGGCCGTACTTCTACCTCCCGAAGCTCGAGTCGCATCGCGAGGCGAAGCTCTGGAACGACATCTTCGTGTACGCACAGGACGCGCTCGGCATTCCGCAGGGCACGATCCGCGCGACCGTGCTCATCGAGACGATCCAGGCCGCATTCCAGATGGACGAGATCCTCTACGAGCTGCGCGACCACTGCGCGGGCCTGAACGCCGGCCGCTGGGACTACATCTTCTCGATCGTGAAGACCTTCCGCTCGCGGGGTCGTCGCTGGGTGATGCCCGACCGTAGGTCGATCACCATGACCGTGCCGTTCATGCGCGCCTACACCGAACTGCTCGTCGCGACCTGCCACCAGCGCGGCGCGCACGCGATCGGCGGCATGAGTGCGTTCATCCCGAACCGCCGCGACGCCGAGGTCACCGAGCGCGCGCTCGCGGCGGTGTCCGCCGACAAGCGCCGCGAGGCATCCGACGGCTTCGACGGCACGTGGGTCGCGCACCCCGACCTCATCCCGACGGCGCGTGCGGAGTTCGACGCCGTGCTCGGCGACCGGCCCAACCAGGTCGACCGCCTGCGCGACGACGTCGAGGTGACCGCGGCGCAGCTGCTCGACATCCCGTCGATCGGCGGCGAGGTCACCGAGGCCGGCGTGCACGACAACATCTCGATCGCGATCCGCTACATCGAGTCGTGGCTGCGCGGCACGGGTGCCGCGGCGATCGACAACCTCATGGAGGACGCCGCCACGGCCGAGATCTCGCGTTCGCAGGTGTGGCAGTGGCTGCACGACAACACCGTCACCGCCGAGGGCACGCGCATCGACCAGACCTCGATCGTGCGCATCATGGCCGCGGCCGTCGCCGAGCTGCCGCGGTTCGAGGGCGACCGGTTCGACGACGCGATCTCGGTGTTCCGCACCGTGGCGCTCGAGCCCGAGTTCCCGACGTTCCTCACGGTGGGGGCGTACGCGCGGTTCCTCTGAACCGGATCGAACCGAGCCGAGCCGAGCCGAGCCGAGCATGGCGAGCGGATGCCGCGGGCGGGACCCCGCGGCATCCGCTTCGTCGCGGCATCCGCCGCTCAGCGCAGCGGCACGCGTTCGCTCAGCGGAGGGGCACGCCCACGTCGCTGCCGCCCTCGGGCG
>NZ_JBFUCL010000325.1:0-4270 GCF_056405255.1 Agromyces sp. P1_H4
GTGCCGACCGAGGGTGCGCTCCGGTTCGTGGGTCGTCCCACGCTCGAGGCGATCTCGCGAAACCCGGTGCACACCGACCTCTACGAGGGTGTCGCCGAGGTGCGCCACGTCGCGATCGGGCAGGCGGCCGACCTCATCGTGATCGCGCCCGCCACCGCGAACTCCATCGCGAAGCTTGCGACCGGCCTCGCCGACGACCTCCTGGGCAACACCGTGCTGGCCAGCGAGGCGCCCGTCGTCATCGCGCCCGCCATGCACACCGAGATGTGGCGGCATCCGGCCACGCAGGCCAACATCGCCACCTTGCGCGAGCGTGGTGTCACGGTCGTGGGGCCCGCGGTGGGCCAGCTCACCGGTGCCGACAGCGGACCGGGCCGTATGGAGGAGCCCGACGTGATCGTGGCCGCCGCGCTCGAGCGGGTCGCGGCATCCGCTCGACACGACCTCGCGGGGCGCCGCGTCGTGGTCACGGCCGGCGGCACGCGTGAGCCCCTCGACCCGGTGCGATTCCTCGGCAACCGTTCCAGCGGCAAGCAGGGCGTCGCGATCGCGGAGGCGGCGCGGGCGCGTGGCGCCGAGGTCACGCTCATCGCGGCGAACCTCGAGGTCGCCCATCCGGCCGGCTGCGACATCCGCCAGGTCTCGACCGCACTCGAGCTGCAGCAGGCGGTGACGGATGCCGCACGCGGCGCCGACGTCGTGATCATGGCCGCGGCCGTCGCCGACTACCGTCCCGCCGACGTGAGCGAGTCGAAGCTGAAGAAGGACGCCGGGGACGGCGGCATGACGCTCGAGCTCGTGCGGAACCCCGACATCTTGGCCGGCCTCGGACACGCGCCACACGACGGCACGCTGCTCGTCGGCTTCGCGGCAGAGACCGAGCCCGACGACGAGCGGCTCCTCGCCCTCGGCCGGGCGAAGCGCGAGGCGAAGGGCGCCGACGTGCTCGTCGTGAACCGGGTCGGCTGGAGCGAGGGCTTCGCGAGCGACGAGAACCGCGTCGTCGTGATCGGACCCGACGGCGAGATCGTCACACGAGCACACGGAACGAAATCATCAGTGGCCCATGTCATCCTCGACGTGGTTGTCTCGGAATCGACGACCGCGGCGGTCGCCGCCGACACCACGAAGGAACACGGGACCACATGAGCGCACTCCGACTCTTCACCTCCGAATCCGTCACCGAGGGCCATCCCGACAAGATCTGCGATCAGGTCTCGGACTCGATCCTCGACGCGCTCCTCACGGTCGACCCGCACAGTCGGGTCGCGGTCGAGACGCTCGTGACGACGGGGCTCGTGCACGTCGCGGGCGAGGTGACGACGTCGGGGTACGTGGAGATCCCGGCGATCGTGCGCGAGCGGGTGACGTCGATCGGCTACAACTCGTCCGACGTGTGGTTCGACGGCCGCTCGTGCGGCGTGTCGGTGTCGATCGGCGGGCAGTCGCCCGACATCGCGCAGGGGGTCGACCACGCGTTCGAAGCCCGCGAACGGGCCAGCGTCGATGCGCTCGACATGCAGGGCGCCGGCGACCAGGGCATCATGTTCGGCTACGCCACGCGCGAGACGCCCGAGCTCATGCCCGTGCCGATCTGGCTCGCCCACCGACTCGCCGAGCGGCTCGCCACCGTGCGCAAGCAGGGCGAGCTCGACTACCTGCGCCCCGACGGCAAGACGCAGGTCACCGTCGGCTACGACGGGCAGGTGCCGCGCACGATCGAGACGGTGGTGCTCTCGACGCAGCATTCGCCGGCGGTCTCCACCGAGCAGCTCCGGGCCGAGGTCGAGGAGCTCGTCATCCGCCCGGTGCTCGACACGGTCGAGCTGGCGCGGCCCGACCTCGCCGTGCTGATCAACCCCACCGGTCGCTTCGAGATCGGCGGACCGCAGGGCGACGCCGGGCTCACCGGCCGCAAGATCATCATCGACACGTACGGTGGCGCGAGCCGTCACGGCGGCGGCGCCTTCAGCGGCAAGGACCCGTCGAAGGTCGACCGCTCGGCGGCGTACGCGATGCGGTGGGTCGCGAAGAACGCCGTGGCGGCGGGTCTCGCCGACCGCCTCGAGCTGCAGGTCGCCTACGCGATCGGCAAGGCCGCACCCGTGGGCCTGTACGTCGAGTCGTTCGGCACGGCCCACGTGCCCGACGAGCGCATGATCGGCGCGATCCGAGAGGTGTTCGACCTCAGACCCGCCGCGATCATCCGCGACCTCGACCTGCTGCGGCCCATCTACGCGAAGACGGCGAGCTACGGCCACTTCGGCCGCGAGCTTCCCGAGTTCACCTGGGAGCGGCTCGACCGCGTCGACGACCTCCGCGCGGCCGCCGGGCTCTGACATGGCGGGCGGCCCCGTCGCCAGGGTGCTCGTCGATTCGCCGCTGCCGCAGCTCGACCAGCTCTTCGACTACTCGGTTCCCGAACGCCTGCGTGCGTCGGCGCGTCCGGGCGTGCGGGTGCGGGTGCCGCTCCGCACCGGCGGACGCATCGCGAACGGTTGGCTCGTCGAGCTCGTGGACGAGAGCGAGTACGGCGGCACGCTGAGCGAGGTCGAGGACATCGTGTCCGAGGTCCCCTTGCTGGTGCCCGAGGTCTGGGCGCTCGCGCGTGCGGTCGCCGACCGTGCCGCCGGCAATGCGAGCGACGTGCTCCGTCTCGCCATCCCGAGCCGCTACGTGCGGGTGGAGCGATCCTGGCTGTCCGCCCCTGCTGAGCCGGGAGACCTTCCCGAGGCGCCGCCGCCCGTGCACGGCGCCGAGGCGGGTCGCGTCGAGGCCGGCATCGAGCGCGGCGAGCGGATGTCGCTCCGCGCCGATCCGCGCCCGCTCCGCCTCCCCACGGGGCAGTGGGTCGGCGCGTGGGCGGTCACGCTCGCGCAGGCCGCGGCACACACGCTGGCCGCCGACCGTTCGGCCCTGCTCGTCGTGCCCGACTACCGCGACCAGGAGCAGCTCGAACTCGTGCTCGCGGCATCCGTCGACCCTCGCCGGGTACTGCGCACCGACGCCCGCCAGTCGGGCGGGAACCGCTACCGGTCGTTCCTCGACGCCACCCGCGACGAGGCCCGCATCATCATCGGCAACCGGTCGACGGTGTACGCGCCGGCACCCCGCCTCGGACTCATCGCGCTGTGGGACGACGGTGACAGCCTGCTGAACGAGCCGCTGGCGCCCGGGGTGCACCCGCGCGACGCGGCGCTGGTGCGGCAGGAGCAGAGCGGCGCAGCGCTGCTGTTCGCGGCCCACACCCGCAGCGTCGAGGTCGAGCGACTGGTCGCCGTCGGCTGGGTGCACGACGTCGCGCCCCTGAAGCACGTGCGGCCGCGCGTCATCCCGACCGAGCAGCAGGCCGCGCCCGAGCCGGGATCGGCGCGCATCCCGTCGGTCGCCTGGCGACAGGCGCAGGAGGCCGTGCGCGAGGGACCGGTGCTCGTGCAGGTCGCCAGGCCGGGCAACGCCCCGCTGCTCGCGTGCGATCGGTGCCGCGAGCCCGCCCGATGCGCGGCCTGCGGGGGAGCGCTCGGGGTGCCCCGCACCGGTGGCCAGCCCCGATGCGTGCTGTGCGGCACGAGCGCGAGCGCGTGGCGGTGCCCGGTGTGCGACGGTGCGAAGCTGCGCGCGGTCACCGTCGGGGCGAGCCGCACCGCCGACGAGCTCGGCCGGGCCTTCCCGCGCACCAGGGTGATCCTCTCCGACGGCGAGCGACCGGTGCTGCGCGTGTCCGCCGAGCCGGCGCTCGTCGTGGCGACCCGTGGCGCCGAGCCGATCGCCGAGGGCGGCTACCGTGCCGTGCTCCTCCTGGACGGTGAGCGGATGCTGCTGCGCGAGTCCCTGCGCGTCGCCGAGGACTGCCTGCGCTGGTGGTCGAATGCCGCGGCGCTGGCCGCGCCCGGGGCCACCGTGCACCTCGTCGGGGTGGGTGGCGCGCTCGCCTCGGCGCTGTCGATGTGGCGGCAGCCCGAGTGGGCGGCGACCGAGCTCGAGGCGCGCCGCGCACTGCGGTTCCCACCCGCGGTCAGGGTGGCGAGCGTGACGGCGGCGCATGCATCGGTGGCCAGAGCGGCGGAGTCGGTGTCCGACCTCGACGGGGTGGACGTGCTGGGGCCGGTGCCCGCCGACGACGACGGGCTGGAGCGGGCGATCGTGCGCTTCGACTACGCGGCCGGCGCACGCGTCGCCCGGGAGCTCCGGGCGGAGATGATCCGCGTCGCCACCGAGCGGCGTCGGCCGATCGCCGGCCGCCCCGCGCGCCGCCCGCCGGTGCTCCGGG
>NZ_JBFUCL010000326.1:0-4266 GCF_056405255.1 Agromyces sp. P1_H4
GTTCACGTGCGCGCCGGTGTCGTCGGCGATGGCGAGGAGCGAACGACGCGCGCGGGAGCCGAGCGCGAGGTCGGTGACATCCGCCCGGCTCGTCGCGCCGATCGCCGAGTCGACGGCCGCCATGAGGCCGCCGAAGGCGACGAGCACGAAGGCTGCGCCGAGGAAGAGCCAGGGCTGCATGGTCAGCGGCGTCGCTCCTGCATGGTGAAGCCGACGAGGATGTCGCGCTGGATGCCGAACATCTCCTTCTCCTCATCGGGCTCCGCGTGGTCGAACCCGAGCAGGTGCAGGATGCCGTGCGTCGTGAGGAGCAGCAATTCGTCGAGCAGCGGATGCCCCGCGGTGCGCGCCTGCGCCTCGGCGACCTGCGGGCACAGCACGACGTCGCCGAGCAGTCCGGGCGGGGCCGGCTGGTCTTCAGTGCCCGGACGGAGCTCGTCCATGGGGAAGCTCAGCACGTCGGTGGGACCAGGCTCGTCCATCCACTGCACGTGCAGCTGCTCCATCGCGCCCTCGTCGACGAGCACGATCGCGAGCTCGGCGTCGGGGTGCACGTGCATCGCGTCGAGCGCGTACACGGCCAGCCGCTGCAGGGCGGCTTCGTCGACCTCGACGGCGGACTCGTTGTTGACCTCGATGCTCACGCGCGGTGCTCCTCTTGGGCGATCACTTGGACTTCCGCGGCAGGTGGTCGCGGGGCGCGGAGCCGCGGCGCTCTGCACGGTTGGCGAACTCGCGTGCCTGGTCGCGCTCGAAGCGCTGCGCCTGGGTGCGCTGGTCGTACTCGGTGTAGGCGTCGACGATGCGGCCGACGAGGCTGTGGCGCACCACGTCGTCGCTCGTGAGCCGTGCGAAGTGGATGTCGTCGACGTGGTCGAGGATGCGGGTGACGAGCCGGAGCCCGCTTGCGCCGCCGGGGAGGTCGACCTGGGTGACGTCGCCGGTGACCACCATCTTCGAGCCGAACCCGAGCCGGGTGAGGAACATCTTCATCTGCTCGGGCGTGGTGTTCTGGGCCTCGTCGAGCACGACGAACGAGTCGTTCAGGGTGCGGCCGCGCATGTAGGCGAGCGGCGCCACCTCGACGGTGCCGGCCGCGAGCAGCTTCGGCACCATCTCGGGATCCATCATCTCGTTGAGCGCGTCGTAGAGCGGCCGCAGGTAGGGGTCGATCTTGTCGGTGAGGGTGCCGGGGAGGAATCCGAGCCGCTCACCCGCCTCGACGGCCGGGCGGGTGAGGATGATGCGGTTCACCTCCTTGCGCTGCAGTGCCTGCACGGCCTTCGCCATGGCGAGGTAGGTCTTGCCGGTGCCGGCCGGGCCGATGCCGAACACGATGGTGTTCTCGTCGATCGCGTCGACGTACTGGCGCTGCCCCTCGGTCTTCGGGCGGATGGTGCGCCCTCGGGCGGAGACGATGACCTGTCCGAGCAGCTCGGACGGCTTGGCGTTGGGATCGGCTTCGAGCATGCGGGCCGAGCTCCTCACTTCGGTGGGTGTCGGGTCCTGGCCGGCTCTGACGAGCTCCAGGAGTTCTTCGATGAGGCGGCGGACGCGCAGGCGGTCGTCGGCAGCGCCCCGGATGGTGATCTCGTTGCCGCGAACGTGCACCTCGACGCCGGGGTGCTCGCGCTGGATCGTGGTGAGCAGCCGGTCCTGCGGGCCGAGGAGTCGCACCATGGCGATGCCGTCGATGCGGAGGCGCTCCTCGTCGTCGTGGAGCGGCTGCTCGGCGGCCGCCTCTGAGCCCTGCGCGTCAGCCGGCAAGCGAACCCTCCTCGAGGCCGCCCGCGAGCACGTGCGCGTGCACGTGGAAGACGGTCTGCCCGGCTCCGGCGCCGGTGTTGAACACGAGCCGGAAGTCGCCGTCGGCGAGGTCGTCGGCGATCCCACGTGCGACGGCGACGAGCTCGGCGAGCAGTTCGGGGTCGCCCTCGGCGAGCTCTGCCACGTCGCGGTAGTCGCCCTGCTTGGGCGTGACGATCACGTGGACGGGTGCCTTCGGCGCGATGTCGTGGAACGCGATCACCCGGTCGGTCTCCGCCACGATCTGCGCGGGGATCTCACGGGCGGCGATGCGCTCGAACAGGGTCGGCTCCGCGGCGGACTGGGTCATCTGCCCATCGTAGCGACGGATGCGTCACCACCGCCCGAGGGTTGCGTTCAGCACCGCGATGGCCGCGGGGCCGGCCGTGGAGGTGCGCAGCACTGAGGCCCCGAGCCGCACGGGCTCGGCCCCGGCGGCCACGAGCGCCTCGAGCTCGGACGGGGCGATGCCGCCCTCGGGGCCGACGACGAGCGCCAGGTCGCGACCGTCGGGCCGCAGTTCGGTGAGCGCCGTCGTCGCGGTCGGCTCGAGGAGCAGCATCCGGGAGCCCTCGACCGCCGTCGCAAGCGCACCGGTCGCGGTGACGGATGCCACGGGCGGAAGCCATGAGCGGATCGACTGCTTCACGGCCTCGCGCACGATCGTCGCCCAGCGCTGTCGGCCCTTCTCGGCCTTCGGCCCCTCCCAGCGGGACACCGAGCGCGAGGCGGCCCACGGCACGATCGCGTCGACGCCGAGCTCGGTGGCGGCCTGCACCGCGAGCTCGTCGCGATCGCCCTTCGCCAGGGCCTGCACGAGCGTGATGCGGATCGCAGGCGGCTCCTCGACGACGACCTCGTCGGCCTCGAGCGTGAGCTCGCGGGGCCCGGTCGCCGTGACGATGCCGAGCACGCGGATGCCGCGGCCGTCGCCGATCGCGATCCGCTCCCCCGTGCGCACCCGCGACACCGTCACCGCGTGCCGAGCCTCGTCGCCCGAGAGCTGGACGGTCGCGCCGGGGGCGACGGACGCGAGGTCGAGGGACTCGTCGAGGTAGAGGTGGCTCATCGCGGCATCCGTCAGCCGAGGAAGCGGTCGCGGAGCCGCGCGAAGAGGCCCTGCTGGAAGTGGCTGAGCGCCGGGGCGGCCGCCTTCTTCGAGTGGGCGAACTGCTGGATGAGGTCGCGCTCCTTCGAGGAGAGCTTGGTGGGAGTGACGACCTGCACGCCGATCTTCAGGTCGCCGCGACCGGTGCCGCGGAGCTTCGTGACGCCGCGGTCCTTGACGGTGAGGATCTCGCCGCTCTGCAGCCCTGCGTGGAGTTCGACGCGCACGTCGCCGTCGAGCGCCGGGATGGTGGTATCGGCGCCGAGCACCGCGTCGGTCATGGCCACCTCGAGCGTGCAGAGCAGGTCGTCGCCGTTCCGGCTGAACACCTCGTGGTTGCGCACCTTGATCTCGAGGTAGAGGTCGCCGTTCGGGCCCCCGGCGGGGCCTGCCTCGCCCGACCCGGGCATCTGCAGGCGCACGCCGGTGTCGACGCCGGCGGGGATGTCGACCGGCACGGTGCGGCGGGCGCGCACRCGGCCCTGGCCCTGGCAGGTGACGCAGGGCGTGGCGATGACGGTGCCGTAGCCGCGGCAGGTGCCGCAGGGGCTCGAGGTCATGACGTTGCCGAGGAGGGAGCGCACCGCGCGCTGGATCGAACCCGTGCCGTGGCAGATGTCGCACGTGACGGGCGACGTGCCCGGCTGGCAGCACGAGCCGTGGCATGTCTCGCAGAGGATCGCGGTGTCGACCTCGATGTCGCGGTGCGTGCCGAAGATGACCTCCTCGAGCCCCACCTCGACGCGGATGAGCGCGTCCTGGCCGCGTTCACGCCGCGACCGCGGCCCACGGGTCTGCTGGCCGGCGCCGAAGAAGGTCTCGAAGATGTCGCCGAATCCGCCGAAGTTCTGGCCGCCGGCGCCGCCGAATCCGCCCTGCCCGCCGAGGTCGTACTGCTCCCGCTGCCTCGGGTCGGACAGGACGTCGTACGCGTGCGTGACCATCTTGAACCGCTCGGATGCGTCGGCGCCCGGGTTCACGTCGGGGTGCAGCTCGCGCGCGAGGCGGCGGTAGGCCTTCTTGATCTCGTCGGGGGTGGCGTCACGCGAGACGCCGAGGACCTCGTAGTGGTCTGCCACGGAGGGCGTGTCCTTTCGAATTGCCGGATGCCGGTCGGATGCGACGGCAGCGGGGAATCAGCTCTCGCCGAGGGTGCGGGAGAGGTAGCGGGCGACGGCTCGCACGGCCGCCATGCTGTTGGAGTAGTCCATGCGGGTGGGGCCGACGATGCCGAGGCGCGACACGTCGCGGCCGGGGATGGCGAACGCGCTCGAGACGACGGAGGTCTCGCCCAGGCCGAACGAGGCGTTCTCGCGCCCGATGCGCACGGCGACGGCGTGCTCGTCGCCGCC
>NZ_JBFUCL010000327.1:0-4243 GCF_056405255.1 Agromyces sp. P1_H4
CAGGAGGTCCTTCGCGATGTCGGGCAGGAGGCCCATTGCGACGAACTCGGTGCAGCCGATGCCGAAGCCGCCGAGGGCGAGGGCCAGCAGCGCGAAACGGATACGGGCCGGCGACAACGTCGTCGGCCCGTCATGGAAGTGGGTCACCCATTGATTCTCGCACGGATCGAATCGATTCGATACCCGGCAACCGGGCGGTCGGGCTCAGGCGCTCACGACTCGTCGAGCGCCCGCTCGAGCCGTTCGACCTTCGCGTCGATCTCGCCGGTGCGGCCGGGGCGGATGTCGGCCTTGAGCACGAGCGAGACGCGCGGGCCGAACGCGCCGACGGCTTCGGTCGCGCGACGGATGACGTCGAAGACCTCGTCCCACTCCCCCTCGAGCTCGGTGAACATCGAGGTCGTGCGGTTGGGCAGCCCGGACTCGCGCACGATCCTGACGGCCGCCGCGACCGCGTCGTGGACGGACCCCTCGGGCCCCTCCGTTCCGCCGCTCGGGGCGACGGAGAATGCGACCAGCATGATTCCTCCTCCGGTTCAGGCGGCCGGTGCGGGCTCGCGCCGATCCCAGGTGGTTCCAGCCTGCCACAGCGCGCGGATGCCCCACACGAGCAGTGCCGCCATCAGCAGCACCTTCACCGTCAGCACCAGGACGAACCCCGGATGTGCGGCGAGCAGCCAGCCGTACCAGTAGGGGTAGATGACCTGCGTGAGCAGGGCGATGCCGGCCGCGAGCGCGGCAGGCACCAGGAATCGCCGCGGCCGCAGCACGAGCCCCAGCACGACGGGCGCGGCGAGCCACGTGATGAACTGCGGCGACCCCACCTTGTTCGCGAGCAGCAGCACCACGACGAACGACAGCGCGAGCGGCGGGAACACGCGTCCGAACGCGGCGCCGCGGCGCACCGCGCGGATGCCCAGGAGCAGCACGACGGCCACGCCCACGGCCATCAGCGGCGTCGTGAGGGCGGCCGCGGCATCCGCGCCCGGACCCGAGATCTGGAAGGTGAGGATGTCGCGGTCGTACACGACCTCGACGTTCTTCGACCCCGCCACGATCTGCCACAGCCAGGCGACGGCGAGCGGCGCCTCGACCTGGAGTCCGCGCCCGGCCTGCTCGGCGACGAAGCCCAGCGCGTTGAGCCCCGACCCGGCCAAGAGGCTCACCCCGAGGATCCCGGCGCTCAGGGCGACCGCGACCGTTCCGACGTCCCACCGCTTGCGCGAGGCGACGACGAGCGCGACGAGGAGCGCGGCCGGCCACACCTTCACCCACGCGCCGATGGTGAGCAGGGCCGCCGCGACGCGCGGCCGTCCGGCCGCCCACAGCAGGCCCGTCAGCGCCAGGGGAACCGTGATCGCGTCGATGCGGCCCATCGCGATGGGGCCGAGGAGCAGGAGGAATCCGGTCCACCACCACGCCGCGATGCGGCGGGTGCGCGACAGTCTGCGCGTGCCGAGCAGCACCGAGAACGCCGCGGCGTCGAGGAGCACGACCATCGCCAGCCACGTCTGCCCGTACCATTCGGACCCGAACGCGAGGGACAGCGTCATGGGTGCGAAGGCGAGGATCGGGTACACCCAGGGAGCGTCGATGCCCATGCGCACGATGCCGTCGGCGGCGAGGTCGGCCCAGCGGTGGTACACGCCCGTGACGTCGTACAGGGGGCCGCCCTGGGCCCACAGGTTGAGGCCGGCGAGCAGCGCGTGCACGAGCAGGAACGCGATCCAGAGCGCGGCACGGCCGGAGAGGAACCGTCGGACCCGGCTGCGGCGGCGCGTGGGCGCGGCGCGCACCTCCCCGACGGTCATGGCGACGAGCCTAGCGGAGCGTCACAGTGCGCCACGTGTGCGCCACGGGTCGCCGGAATTGGGATGATCGAGGTCCACCCCCACGGAGGACCACATGAGCCGACGCCCCCTCGCCGCCCTCGCCGTCGCGGCATCCGCCAGCCTGCTGCTCGCCGCCTGCGCCAGTGGAGGCGGCGGCGCGACCGAGGCCTCGGGCGACTACGTCACCGAGGGCAAGTTCACCATCGGCACCGGCGAGCCGGCGTACTACCCGTGGGTGCAGGACGACGCGCCCGAGTCGGGCCAGGGCTTCGAGGCGGCGGTCGCGTACGCGGTCGCCGAGGAGCTCGGCTTCGCGAAGGACGACGTCGTCTGGGTCCGCACCACGTTCGACCAGGCCATCGCGCCGGGGCCGAAGGACTTCGACGTCAACCTCCAGCAGTTCTCGATCACGCCCGAGCGCGCGGAGTCCGTCGACTTCTCGTCGCCGTACTACGAGACGACGCAGGTGGTCATCACCGTCGAGGACTCCCCCGCGGCGGCCGCCACCTCGATCGCCGACCTGCAGGGCCTGCTCATCGGCGCCCAGACCGGCACGACGAGCCTCGACGCGGTCGAGCAGGTCATCGCACCGACCGCCGGCGCACAGGTKTTCAACACCAACGACGACGCCAAGCTCGCCCTGCAGAACGGCCAGGTCGACGCCATCGTCGTCGACCTGCCGACGGCCTTCTACCTGACGGGCGTCGAGCTCGAGGGCGGCACGATCGTCGGGCAGCTGCCCGCGACGACCGGCGGCGACGAGTTCGGCTTCGTCCTCGAGAAGGACTCCCCGCTCACCGCCGACGTCACCGCGGCGGTCGACGCACTCCGCGCCGACGGCACGCTCGACGAGCTCGCCGCCGAATGGCTCGGCGGCGACGACGCAGCCCCCGAGCTCGAATGACGGATGCCGCGGCATCCGCGGTCGACGCCTCGTGGCAGCCGAGCGAGCTCGAGCTCGGACGACGCACGTTCCGCCGCCGCCAGACGCGCCGATCGATCCTGGTCGGCGTCGTCTCGACGGTCGTGCTCGCCGTCGCACTCGTGCTCACCCTCGCCGGATCGCCCGGGTGGGCGCGCGTGCAGGAGACGTTCTTCGATCCGCAGGTCGCCCTCGCGTCGCTGCCGCGCATCCTCGAGGGACTCTGGCTCAACATCCAGGTGCTCGTGGTCGCGAGTGCCGGCGTGCTGGTCGTCGCGCTGCTGCTGGCCACGCTGCGCACCCTCCGCGGCCCGGTGTTCTTCCCGGTGCGCGCGCTCGCGGCGGGGTACACCGACCTCTTCCGCGGCATGCCGCTCATCATCGTGCTGTACCTCGTCGGCTACGGCGTGCCGGGCCTCGACTTCTTCCAGCGCATGCCGGCCGCGTTCTGGGGCACGATCGCGCTCATCCTCACCTACTCGGCCTACGTCGCCGAGGTGTTCCGCGCGGGCATCGAGTCGGTGCATCCGTCGCAGCGCCTCGCGGCGAGGTCGCTGGGACTGAGCCACGCCCAGGCCATGCGTCGCGTGGTGCTGCCGCAGGCGGTGCGACGCGTCACTCCCGCGCTCATGAACGACTTCGTGGCGATGCAGAAGGACGTGGGCCTCATCTCGGTGCTCGGCGCGGTCGACGCGGTGCGCGCCGCGCAGATCGAGACCGCGCACTACTTCAACTTCACGCCGTACGTCGTGGCCGGCCTCCTGTTCGTGCTGCTCGCGTGGCCGACGATCCGGCTGACCGACTGGCTCAGCGCCCGCATGCGGACGCGTGAGCAGGCCGGGAGCGTGTTGTGACGACGCCGGTCCTGCGCCTGCGTGGCATCCGTCGCGCCTACGGCGACCGCGTCGTGCTCCGGGGCATCGACCTCGACGTCGCCGCCCACGAGGTGGTCGCCCTCGTCGGCGCCAGCGGATCCGGCAAGTCGACGCTGCTCCGCACGATCAACCTCACGGAGCCCATCGACGACGGCGTCGTGCTCCTCGATGGCGATGACGTGAGCGACCCGGGGGTCGACGCCGACCGCGTGCGCGCACGCATCGGCGTGGTTTTCCAGCACTACAACCTGTTCCCCCACCTCAGCGTGCTCGACAACGTCACGCTCGCCTCGCGCCTGGTGCACCGGATGCCGCGGGCCGCGGCCGAGGCGCGGGCGCTCGAGCTGCTCGCCGCCATCGGGCTCGGGGAGCTGGCGCGCGCCTACCCCGACCGCCTCTCGGGCGGGCAGCAGCAGCGCGTCGCGATCGTGCGGGCCATCGCGACGTCGCCGCAGCTCCTGCTCCTCGACGAGGTCACGAGCGCCCTCGATCCCGAGCTCGTCGGCGAGGTGCTCGCGCTCGTCCGCTCGCTCGCCGAGTCGGGCACGACGATCGTGATGGCGACCCACGAGATGGCGTTCGCACGCGACGTGGCCGACCGCGTGGTGTTCCTC
>NZ_JBFUCL010000328.1:0-4223 GCF_056405255.1 Agromyces sp. P1_H4
GGCCGACGGTGGGCGCCGACGGCGCCGCCGCCGCCGACGCCGCCGCACCCGTGCGGTTGCGGTGGTGCCTCGAGCGCAGCCCGGTCAACGAGCTCGTGCTCCAGCCGACCAGGTCGGGTGACGAGTGGGTCGCCGAGGTCGAGTCGCTCGACTTCGAGGGCGAGCTCGAGCTGCGCTTGACCGACGAGCCGGCTGCCGTCGCCTGGGGCGAACCGACCCAGCCGGTGCCGGTGCCGGTGCGCCGTGCCGGCGATGTCTGGGTCGGCGCCGTGCGCATCGAGGCGGGTGCGCGCCCCGTGCTGCTGTTCCGTCCGCGCTGGTCGCTGCCGCCCGGGACCGTGCCGCGCGCCTGGCTCGCGGGCGCGTTCCGTGTGCGGGGCGAACTGCGTGCTCGGGGCGGAGCGGTCTCGTCGCTCGCGGGGCCGKTCCGACTCGGCGCGGCATCCGAGCACCTCGACCGTGAACTCGTGGAGGCGGGGTTCCCCTTCCTGTTCGAGCCGCTCGAGCTCGTCGCCGACGTCGATGTGCCACTGGGTGCCGGCGTCATGACGCTCACCGGCGGTGTGGCGGATGCCGCGGGCATCAGCGTCGACGATGGGCCCGTGCTGTGGCGGTGGGCCGACTCTGGCACCTCGGGCTGGGCCGCGCCCGTCGAGGCGGTCGGATCCGCTCGCGTGCGCCTGCGGCTGACGCCGAGCAGCTTCAACCGGTACGGGCCGCACCACCACTACGTCGGCGACCCGGCGGTCGTCAGTCCGGCGCAGATGCAGGGCGAGCGCAACTACGCCGATCTCGATGACGCTCCCGCGCGCACGCACGTCGAGACGTGGTGGGTGCGTCGGCYGGTGCTCCCCGACGCGGCGGTGTTCTCGCGCGCGATCTCCGGCCCGGTCGAGGCTGCGGATGCGGCATCCGGCATCACTTCCGGCGCAGCCGTCGCACCGGTCGAGCCGGTCACACTCGGCGACATTGACAACTCACGAACCGCGCTCGTAAAGTAGCCGTGTTGTGAATCGATTCACGATCACGAAGGAGTGACACCCGTGGCTAGCACCCTCCTGGAGGAACGCGCGGCGGCCTTGCCCGCTGCCGCGTCCCTGACCCCGTCGCCGCGGCGGCGAGCGCGTCGAGCCGGCGTGGTCGCCCCGTGGTGGTTCGTCGCGCCCGCCGTCGCGATCTACGTCTTCATCGTCGTGGTGCCGAGCACGCGTGGTGCGTTCTTCTCGTTCACCGATTGGAACGGCCTGGCCGGCGACTGGTCGTGGGTGGGCTTCGAGAACTTCGCCGACGTCTTCACCGACCGGGCCGCGCAGGCCGCGCTCTGGAACACGCTCGTGCTCGCGGTGCTGTGCACCGTCATCCAGAACGCGATCGGCCTGGCCCTCGCTGTCGGCCTGCACACGATGGTGAAGTCCCGCTACATCCTGCGCGTCGTGTTCTTCGCCCCGGTCGTGCTCACCCCGCTCGTCTCGGGCTACGTGTGGAGCTACCTGCTGTCCCCGAACGGCACGGTGAACGAGGTTCTGCGGGGCCTCGGGCTCGGCTTCCTGGCACAGGACTGGCTGGGCAACCCGCAGTACGCGCTCTACTCCGTCGTGGCGGCGGTCGTCTGGCAGTTCGCCGGCTACTCGATGGTCATCTTCCTGGCGGGCCTGCAGGCGGTGCCCGAGGAGATCCTCGAGGCGGCGACGATCGACGGCGCCGGCCCTTGGCGGCGATTCTGGAGCGTGACGTTCCCGCTCCTGAACGGCGCCGTCGTGATCAACGTCATGCTCAGCCTCATCGGCGGCCTGAAGCAGTTCGACCAGGTCGTCGCGATGACCGGCGGCGGCCCCGGCACGGCCACCGAGACCATCTCGACGCTCATCTACAAGAACGCGTTCCTGCTCGGCGAGTACCCGTTCTCGGTCGCGCTCGCGGTGATCATGACGATCCTCATCGCCGGGCTCTCCGCCATCCAGTACCGACTCACCCTTCGGAAGGCCAGCTGATGCAGACGCGCTACACCGGCCTGACGCTCGTCCGCGAGATCGTCCTCATCGGGGTCGCGGTCGTCTGGTTCATCCCGATCCTCGCGCTCGTGAACGTGTCGCTGAAGCCGAGCAACAGCCAGACCAACGCGCTCACCTTCGCCTGGCCGCCGACGTTCGAGAACTACGGCCGGGCCTGGGAGGAGGCGAGCCTCGGGGCCGCGCTGATGAACAGCACGATCGTCGCGGTCGTGAGCATCGCCTTCATCGTGGCGATCTCGGCGCTCGCGTCGTATCCGCTCGCCCGGGTCACGCGCGCGTGGTCGCGGTGGACCTTCTACGGGGTCCTCGGCGGCCTGCTCATCCCGGCCCAGCTGGCGCTCCTGCCGCTCTACTCGACGATGCGCGACATCGGGCTGCTGGGATCGCTCTGGTCGGTCATCCTCATCAACATCGGCACCGCGATGCCGTTCTCGATCTTCCTGTACACGACCTTCATGCGCGACCTTCCCCTGGACTACGAGGAGGCGGCCCTGCTCGACGGCTGCGGGCCGGTGCGCTCGTTCCTCAGCGTGGTCTTCCCGCTCGTGCGTCCCGCGACGGGCACCGTCATCATCCTGAACCTCGTCGGCATCTGGAACGAGTTCTTCACCCCGCTTCTCTACCTGTCGGGCAGCGGCAACGCGACGGCGCCCGTCGCGATCTACAGCTTCGTCAGTCAATACGTCACCGTCTGGCCGCTCGTCTTCGCCGGACTGGTCATCAGCGTCATCCCCATCCTCGCGGTCTACTTCTCGCTGCAGAAGTACGTCATCAAGGGGTTCGCGGGAGGACTCAAGGGATAGCAGCACCCGTCCCTGCGGCGCGCAATCACCCATGCACCACGGGCATCCAGCCCACATTCAAGGAGGAATAGTGAAGCTCAATCCCACTCGCCGGGCGGGCGCGGCGATCGGCGTCGCGGCCGTCGCGGCACTCGTGCTCGCCGGCTGCTCGACCGACGGCGGCTCGAGCGGAGGCTCCGGCGACGAGAACGTGCTGACGTTCACGGCGGCCGGCGAGGCTCCGGCGCAGGCGGCGATCGACGCGTTCGAGGCGGCCAACCCCGGCGTCACGGTCGAGGCGACGTTCGCCAACGACGACGAGTCCTACCAGCAGACGCTGCGCACGCAGCTCTCGGCGGGCACCGCGCCCGACGTGTTCCGCGTCTGGCCCGGCAACGGCAACGCGACGTCGATCGTGGCGCTCAGCAACGACGGCCTGCTGCTCTCGCTCGACGACCAGGAGTGGGCGGGCGATGTCGACGACTCCGTGCGACCCGTGGTCGAGGATGCCGACGGCAAGCTCGTGGGCGTGCCGGTCACGATGGTCGGCATCGGCGCGATCTGGAACGACCAGGCCGTCGAGGCGGCCGGCCTCGAGACGCCGACCACGTGGAGCGAGGTGCTGCAGTTCTGCGCCGACGCGAAGGCCGCGGGCAAGGTCGCGTTCGCGCTCGGCCTGAAGTCGGCGTGGGTCACCCAGCTCGTGCCGTACGCGCTCACCGCGACGACGGTGTACGGCCCTGATCCCGACTTCACCGACCAGCAGCTCGACGGCGACGCGTCGTTCGTCGACTCGGGGTGGAACGACGCCGAGTCGCAGTACCTCGAGCTGCGCGATGCCGGATGCTTCAACGACAACCCGAACGGTATCGGCTACGACGAGCAGATGACCATGCTGGGGCAGGGCGACGCGCTCGGCGCGATCCACATCACCTCGGCGGGTGCGAACGCGCAGCAGTACGCACCCGAGGGCACGACGTTCTCGATGACGCCCTTCCCCGCGACGGATGACGTGGACGACACCAACCTGCCCGTGTCGGTCGGCATCGTGTACTCGGCGAATGCGAAGGCGAAGAACCCCGAGCTGGCGAAGAAGTTCATCGACTTCCTCGCGTCGAGCGAGGGTCAGTCGGTCTACGCGACTGCCGCGGGGGCTGCCCCGGCCCTGCCCTCGACCGACTTCGAGCCCGACCCGGTGCTCGCGGCGATCACCGAGTACCAGGCCGACGGCCGCGCGCGTCCGTTCCCCGACGTGTTCTGGCCGAACACGAAGGTGCAGCAGGAGCACCTGACCGGCATCCAGGAGCTCTTCAACAACAGCATCACGGTCGACGAGCTGCTGCAGCGCATGGACACCGCGTTCGCCGACGACTAGTTCGGGTGTTCGCGACAGGGCGGGGTGCGTGCTGCACCCCGCCTCGTCGCCTTG
>NZ_JBFUCL010000329.1:0-4216 GCF_056405255.1 Agromyces sp. P1_H4
GCTCGGAATCGCGCCCGGGGCCACCCGCCCGCGAGCCGCGACTACGCCTCGACGAGTGCCCGGCGCACGACGCTGGTGAAGAACCCGAGGCCGTCGACCCCCGACCGCATCGCGGCGGCGGTGTCGGGGCCGAACCCGGGCTCGACCGCGTGCTCGGGGTGCGGCATGAGGCCGACCACGTTGCCGCGAGCGTTCGAGATGCCCGCGATATCACGGAGCGAGCCGTTCGGGTTGACGTCGACGTAGCGGAACACCACGCGACCCTCGCCCTCGAGCCGGTCGAGGGTGTCGTCGTCGGCGATGAAGCCGCCCTCGCCGTTCTTCAGGGGGATGGTGATCTCCTGGCCGGCGTCGAAGCCGCTCGTCCAGTCGGTGGAGGTGTTCTCGACGCGCAGCACCTGGTCGCGGCAGATGAACGCGCCGTGGTCGTTGCGGATCAGGCCGCCCTCGAGCAGGTGCGCCTCGGTGAGCATCTGGAAGCCGTTGCAGATGCCGAGCACGGGCATGCCCGCGTTCGCGGCATCCACGACCTCGGTCATGATCGGGCTGAGCGAGGCGATCGCTCCGCAGCGCAGGTAGTCGCCGTAGCTGAAGCCGCCGGGCAGGATGAGCGCGTCGACGCCGTCGAGGTCGTGCGAGCCGTGCCAGAGGGCGATGGGCTCGGCGCCCGCGAGCCGCACGGCGCGCTGCGCGTCGCGGTCGTCGAGCGAGCCGGGGAACGTGATGACGCCGATGCGCATGTCAGCCCGCCTCAGTGCGTCTCGCCCGCGGGGGCGACGTATCCCGAGTCGGAGTGCTCGGCGGACTCGTGCGCGGCCTCCTCGGCGAGCTCGGCGTTGGACTGCTCGTAGTGGATGCCCACGACGTCCTCGATGACCGAGTTCGAGAGGATCTCCTCGGCGATCTGCTGCACGCTGGCCTTGAGGGCGTCGTCGACGGGGCCGTCGACGGTGAGCTCGAAGCGCTTGCCGATGCGCACGCCCGAGAACCCGCTGCGGCCCGTTCGGGCGAGGGCGCCGGCGACGGCCTTCCCCTGGGGGTCGAGCAGCTCGGCCTTGGGCATCACTTCGACGACGATGGTGGGCACCGCGGTTCTCCGTCCGGTGTCGAGGGTGTGGATGCCTCGATTCTATCGGGAGACCGCGGATGCCCCTCGCCGGGCGTCAGCCCGGACGATCAGCGCCGTGCCGTCGCCGGGTGGTCAGCGCCGTGTCAGCGTCGCGAGATCGCCCGCACGATGATGCCGACGGCCACGAGCGCGGCCACCGCCACGCCGATGACGAGGCCGGGGTTCTCGCGGTAGCGCGCCTTCACGTAGCCGACGCCCTCGTCCGCGGCGCTCCTGGCGTTCGCGTAGGCGTCCTTGGCCTGTGCGGTGACGGTCTCGGCGGCGTCGGCGGCCTTCTCCGCGACATCCGCGGCCTTGGCCTTGGCGCTGTCGATCACGTCGTTGACGGCGCCGGCCACCTGCTCCTTCGCGGCGTCAGCCGCCTCCGCGGCGTCGCGCGTGGTGTCGCGCACGCCGCCGGCGAGGTCCTCCGCCGTGCCGGCCGCCAGGTTGGCCGTGTGGTCTGCTGCGCTGCCTGCCGTCGTCGCGTCGGCGATGTTGCGGTCCGTGTCAGTCATGGTTCCACCTTCGGTCGTTGCGATGCCGTCATGCTACGCGCGCCACCTCGGGGCGGGCCGAAAGGGGGCCGGGGTTGCAACGCGGTGAGGCGGGTGCTACTGGCTGGTGGCCTCCGCCGTCGCGTGCACGGATGCCCCGGGCCGAGGTTGCGGGCATGCAATTCCGCGCGTACTATTCCGCACGGAATATGTGCTGCGATCGAGCGAAGGGAGCGCGGATGTCTCGACTCACCCCATTGGCGCTCTCGACACTCGCGCTGCTCACCGAGCGCCCGATGCATCCCTACGAGATGTACCAGCTGATGCTCCAGCGTCGGGAGGACCGCGTCGTGAAGGTGAGCGCGGGTCCGCTCTACCGCGCCGTGGAACGCCTCGCCGCTGACGGGTACATCGCCGAGACCGGCGTGGAGCGCGAGGGCAACCGCCCCGAGCGCACGGTCTACGCCATCACCGACGCCGGACGCGACGCCGTGCGCTCGACCCTCGAGCAGATGCTCGGCGAGTTCGTCAACGAGTTTCCCGAGTTCCCCGTGGCGGTCGGCGAGGCCCACAACCTGCCGCCCGAGCGGGTCGCCGAGCTGCTCGCCGAACGCGCCGCGCGCATCCGGGAGTTCACCGCGTTCATCGACGCCGGCCTCACGCACATCGCCGAGAAGGGCGTCGCGCGGCACTACGTGCTCAACGTGCACTACACCCGCGCCATGCTCACGGCCGAGCTCGACTGGCTCGAGCACACGATCGACGAGCTCCGCAGTGGCCGGCTGCACTGGACCGCCCCCACCGACTGACCCGCGCGCCGCCTGACGGCCGCGACCGACTGACGACAACGGAACGGAAACGAAGACACGATGGAACCGCAACGCAAGCCCTGGCCCGCCCTCTGGGCGCTGGTCATCGGCTTCTTCATGATCCTCGTCGACTCGACGATCGTCTCGATCGCCAACCCGGCGATCCTGCGCGACCTCGACACCGACATCACCGCGGTGCTCTGGGTCACGAGCGCCTACCTGCTCGCCTACGCAGTGCCCCTGCTCATCACCGGCCGCCTCGGCGACCGGTTCGGGCCCAAGCGCGTCTACATGATCGGCCTCGTGGTCTTCACGCTGGCGTCGCTCTGGTGCGGGTTCTCGGGCGACATCACCATGCTCATCGCGGCCCGGGCCGTGCAGGGCCTCGGCGCCGCGCTCATGACGCCGCAGACGATGGCCGTGATCACCCGGATCTTCCCGCCCAACCAGCGCGGCGCCGCCATGGGCCTCTGGGGTGCCGTGGCGGGCGTGGCGACGCTCGTCGGGCCGATCCTCGGCGGCGTGCTCGTCGATTCGCTCGGCTGGGAGTGGATCTTCTTCGTCAACGTGCCCGTCGGCATCATCGCGTTCGTGCTCGCCTGGCGGCTCGTGCCGAACCTCGAGACCCATTCGCACCGCTTCGACTGGCTGGGCGTCGCGCTCAGCGCGGTCGGCATGTTCCTCGTCGTCTTCGGCATCCAGGAGGGCGAGACCTACGACTGGGGCACGATCGTCGGCCCCATCACGGTATGGGGCCTCATCATCACCGGCATCGTCGTGCTCGTCGGGTTCGTGGTGTGGCAGCGGTTCAACCCCGCCGAGCCGCTGCTGCCGCTGCCGCTGTTCCGCGACCGCAACTTCTCGCTGTCGAACGTCGCGATCTCGCTCGTCGGCTTCGCCATCGTGGCCATGCCCCTGCCGCTCGCCTTCTACTACCAGGTCGCCCGTGGGCTCACGCCGACCCAGGCCGCGCTGATGCTCGTGCCGATGGCCCTCGTGACCGGTGTCGCCGCCCCCTTCGTCGGCCGCCTCATCGACCGCGTCGACCCCAAGTGGATCGCGTTCAGCGGGTTCGTGGTCACCGCGATCGCGCTCTGGTGGACGTCGACGCTCCTCACCCCCGACCAGGAGCTATGGGTGCTCCTCATCCCGTCGGGCCTGCTCGGCCTCGGCCTCTCGGGCATCTGGGCGCCGCTCGCCTCGTCGGCGACCCGCAACCTGCCGCCGTCGCAGGCCGGAGCCGGCTCGGGCGTCTACAACACCACCCGCCAGGTCGGCTCGGTGCTCGGGAGCGCGGCCATCGCCGCCCTGCTGAACGCACGCCTCGCGGCAGAGCTGCCCGGGTTCGACACGCAGGCCGCCGAGCAGGCGAGCGCGGGCTCGAGCGGCATGCCGCCGCAGGTGCTCGAGGGCTTCACGGCCGCGATGTCGCAGTCGATGTGGCTGCCGATCATCGGCTTCGCCGTCGGTGCGATCGTCGTGCTGTTCTACGCCAAGCCGAAGCTGACGGTCGACTGGGGTGCCGCGGTTCGCTCCGGCGAGGCGATGGGCCAGCCGGCCGACGAGGCGGCCCGAGCCGAGTAGCCGAGCGGATGCCGCGGCGTCGCGCCGCGGCATCCGCCCCGCTCGTCGTGATCGGTCGGCGGCGCTAGGTCCGCCGCAGCGCGCGGACGACCACGATCACGAGGACGGCGACGCACGCGAGGACTGCGGTGCCCACCGCGACGGGCCGCTCGCGGAGCATCCCGAGCACCCGACCGGGGAGCCCCTCCGACCCGCCGACCGAGTCGACGGCGTCACGG
>NZ_JBFUCL010000330.1:0-4201 GCF_056405255.1 Agromyces sp. P1_H4
GGTCTTGCCCGTTCCGGTGGCGCCCGCGACGAGCCCGTGCCGGTTCGTCATCGCGAGCGGGATACGCACGGGCACGTCGGGCATCGCCTCGCCGTTCACGAGCGCGCCCATCTCGAGGGCGGGGCCGTCGAACGCGTAGCCGTCACGGATCGCGGCGACCTGGGCTGCGTCGAGCGGGCCGGATGCTGCGGCGGCGGGTTCAGAGGGCCTTGCGGCGGCGGCGGCTTCGCCTTCGGCGGCGGTGGCTGCGGCCGCGGCATCCGTCGCCTGCTGCTGCGCCTCGAGCGCCGCCTGCGCGAGGGCCGCGGCCTCCTCGGCCTTGCGGATCGCCTCCTGGGCCTGCGCCTGCAGGGCCTCGGCCGCCTCGGCCGCTGCGGCGGCCGCCTCCTGAGCTTGCTTCACCGCGTCGTCGGCCATGGGCACGATCCTAGCCACGCCCCGCCCGCGGCATCCGTCGGTCGCGGCGCCATCGTCATCGGCCGGCCGCGAGATGACGCAAACCGTCGTTCCCGGTGCCGGGGAAGGACGGTTCGCGWCATCTCGACGGCTGAGGTGGCGCCGCAGGTCGGGCAGGCGACGGGTGGGGCCGCGCGAGGGCGCGGTGCGGCATCCGCTCGCTCAGGAGGTCATCGGGATGGCCTCGCCGGTCTCGATCCACGACTTGAGGCTCGAGAGCACGCGCGGCCAGGTCTCGGCCGTCTCGGCCTGCGCCGGATGCCCCTCGCTCCACTCGTCGTTCGTGAAGGTCAGCCTCGTGAGCCCGATGCCGGCCTGCTCGAGCCGCCAGGTCATGCGGCTCGTGAGCTCGGCATGGTTCTCGCGATAGATGGGTCCGGGGTGCTCGGTGAGCTGCAGCACGACGCCCGGGTCGGCCTCGAGGACGTCGCCGTAGACGTGCACCACCTCCGTGCCGCCCTCGCCCGGGCCGACGTACTCGTAGGTGCCGCCGGGCTCGAGCTCGCCGCGCAGCACCGAGCCGAACATCACCGCGCGGCTGCCCTCGTCGCCGACGATCGCCTCCCAGACGACGAGCGGGTCGGCCTTGATGTAGATGGTCATCTCGAAGTCCTGCATGGTGTCCTCCCTGGACGGACGGTTCCGATGCCTTCGACGCTACGCAAGCGGCATCCGAGACGCTTGTCGAAACGCGACATCGGTGGTGCCCGCGATACTGGGCCCATGACGACGTCCGACGCGTACTGGCGATCCCGGGCGGGCGCCTCGGCCGTCAAGGGCGTGCTCGCGACGACGCCCGACGCTCCGGGCATCGCCCCGCTCGCGGCGCACGCCGATGCGCAGGTCGACGCGCGGGCCCCGGTGCGTCTCGCCCGGTACGTCGTCGACCCCACCCTCGCCGACCTGGTGCGACACGTCTGGGTGCCCAGGTGGCAGCTGCCGCCGGGCGCGGTCGTCGAGCAGGGCGTGCTCGACTACCCCTCGGCGAACCTCGTGATCGAAGCGGATGCCGCTGGGCTGCACGGTCCCGAAGCGGGCCGTTCGCATCGCCGGCTCGAGGGCGCGGGCTGGGCGTTCGGGGTCCTGTTGCAGCCCGGGGTCGCACGGCTGCTGACGCGCGGACCGATGCGCGCGCTGCTCGGCGGCTCGGTGCCACTCGACGAGCTGCGGGCGACGGATGCCGCGGGGCTGGCCCACGACGTGCGCGTCGCCCTCGAGGCCGGCGACGACGCGGCGGGCGTCGCGGTGTTCGAGCGATGGCTCGCGCGGCAGCACCTCGTGCTCGGCGAGGACGCCAGGCTCGTGCGGCACGTCGTCGAGCTCGCGGAGCACGATCGCGGCATCCTGCGCGCCGAAGACCTCGCCCGCGCGAGCGGACTCGGCCTGCGCACCCTGCAGCGGCTCGTGCGCGAGCAGCTCGGCCTGACGCCCAAGTGGCTCATCCGTCGCTACCGCATGCAGGAGGCCGCGGCGGCGCTCGCAGCGCCCGACGCTCCCGCACTCGCCGACCTCGCGGCCGAACTGGGCTTCGCCGACCAGGCGCACCTGACCCGGGAGTTCCGCGCGGTGATCGGCGAGACGCCGCGACGGTACGGGCTCGCCGCGGCGGCGGCCGCGGCATCCGTCGCCTCACGCTCGTCGTAGCGCGCGTGAGGTGACGCGAATCGACCCTTGGCGGCGCCGCGAAGGTCGATTCGCGTCATCTCGCGGCAAGGGCGGCACGCCACCTCCCATTCGGCGACGGGCCGTCCTAGGGTGAAGGCGTGAGTCCCGCCAAGGACGATGCCGAGCTCCTCGAGATCGATGGTCGCGAGGTGCGCATCAGCAGCCCCGACAAGGTGGTGTTCCCCGAGCCGGGGCTCACCAAGCTCGACCTGGTCCGCTACTACCTGGGCGTCGCCGACGGCGCGCTGCGCGGCGCGGCCGGGCGCCCGATGGTGCTGAAGCGCTTCGTGAAGGGCATCTCGCAGGAGGCGTTCTTCCAGAAGCGCGCGCCCGAGAAACGGCCCGACTGGATCGACACGGCGACCCTGCACTACGCGTCCGGCAACTCCGCCGAGGAGGTCGTGGTGCGGGATGCCGCGGCGCTCGCGTGGGTCGTGAACCTCGGCTGCATCGACCTCAACCCGCACCCGGTGCGCGCCGAGGACCTCGAGCACCCCGACGAGCTGCGGGTCGACCTCGACCCGATGCCGGGCGTCGACTGGTCGCAGATCGTCGACGTCGCGATGGTCGTGCGCGAGGTGCTCGCCGACCACGGGCTCGTGGGGTGGCCGAAGACCTCGGGGTCGCGCGGCATGCACATCAACGTGCGGATCGAACCCGAGTGGACTTTCCGCGAGGTGCGGCTCGCCGCCGAGACCCTCGCTCGCGAGACCGAGCTGCGTGCGCCCGGACTGGCGACCGCGCGGTGGTGGAAGGAGGAGCGCGGCGAGAGCGTGTTCGTCGACTTCAACCAGAACGCGAAGGACCGCACCGTCGCCTCGGCGTACTCGATCCGGCCGCTGCCCGACGCGCGCGTGTCGACACCCCTCGACTGGGATGAGGTGCGCGACAGCCACCCCGAGCGCTTCACCGCGGCGACCGTGCTGCAGCGCTTCGCGGAACGCGGCGACCCCGCCGCGGGCATCGATGACGCCGTCGGACGACTCGACGGCCTCCTGCGGCTCGCCGAGGAGCTCGGCCCCGCGGAGAAGCCGCCGAAGTCGTCGGACGGTTCGGGGCGGCGGCAGTCGACGATGCCGCTCATCGAGGTCGCGCGCACGAAGACGAAGCCCGAGGCCCTCGAGGCGCTCGAACGGTGGAAGGCGCGGCATCCCGACGTCGTGGCGTTGCTCGAGCCGGCCGACGTGCTCGTCGACGGCATGCGCGGATCGAGCTCGCTCTGGTACCGCATCAGGGTGAACCTGCAGCACGTGCCCGAGTCGAAGCGGCCCGAACAGGAGGCGCTCGAGGCCGATTACGACCCGTGGGCCGGCAAGGAGTGGAACCGGTCGTGAGCGACCTCGGGCCGGTCGACCCCGGACACGCCGGGGAGACCGCGTGGTTGCGACGCTGGCGCGTGCGCCCCGACGGCGACCCCGTCACCACGGCGTCGAGCACCCTCACGCCGGTGCGCACGGAGGACGGCACGCCCGCCGTGCTCAAGGTCGCCCACGTCGACGAGGAGGTGCGCGGCGCCGACCTGCTCGCCGCCCTCGACGGGCACGGGGTGGCCCGGGTGCTCGAGCGCAACGGCGCGGCGGTGCTCCTCGAGCGGGCCACGGGGCCGCGTGACCTCGTCGCGATGGTCGAGTCGGGGCACGACGACGAGGCCACGCGGATCATCTGCGACGCCGCAGGGCGCATCCACGCGGCATCCGCCGATGTGCTGGACGCCGACGACCCGCCCGAGCTGCTCGACCTTCCGACCTGGTTCCGCCACCTGTTCTCGCACGGCGGCGAGCTCAGCGCCTTCCATCGGCGTGGCGCCGACATCGCCGGGCGGCTCCTCGCCGACTCGCGCGACCCGGTCGTGCTGCACGGCGACCTCCATCACGGCAACGTGCTCGACTTCGGCGAGCGCGGCTGGCTCGCCATCGACCCCAAGGGGCTCCTGGGCGACGCGGAGTTCGACGTCTGCAACCTGCTCTGCAACCCGTCGCACGAACGCGCACTCGCCCCAGGTCGGCTCGAGCGGCAGTTCGGCGTCGTCGTGGCGTCGACGGGCTTCGATGCCGGACGACTGGCGGACTGGCTCGTCGCC
>NZ_JBFUCL010000331.1:0-4180 GCF_056405255.1 Agromyces sp. P1_H4
GCGTCGAGCTCGTCGACCTGCCCGGACATCCCGAGCGCGAGGTCTTCAGCTCGACGAGGCTCGCCGCCGCCGAACGGCCCGGCGTCGTGGCCTGTCGCGACGCCCTCGCCCGTGCCGCCCGCGCGTCGGCGATTCCCGCGGGACGCTGAGCGCCCCGGGCGTACGATGTGCCGCATGCGACGGATGCTGCGCACCACCACCCTGGCCGGAACCATCCTCCTCGCGGCGGCGCTCGCGCTGTCCGGCTGCGCCGGGGTCGTCGCCGCGGGCGGCGGCAGCGCGAGCGCCTCGGCCTCGGCGAGCACCAAGGGCTCGAGCAGCGAGAGCGCCGTGGGCGAGTGGGGCGATGTGGACGACTCCACGCAGCCGTCGCTCGTGCTCGCGAAGGACGGCACGCTCACCGGCACCGACGGCTGCAACCAGCTCAACGGCGGGTGGACGCAGGAGGGCGACACGGTGACGTTCTCGAACGTGGCGTCCACCATGATGATGTGCGCCGACGTCGACACGTGGCTCGCCGGGCTCGACACCGCGAAGGTGGACGGGTCGACGATGACCGTGTACGGCCCGGCCGGCCGCAAGGTCGGCACCCTCGAACGCGCCGACGGGTAGGCCTGGCCGGCCCGCCGCGGCGCGGGCTACACCGGTCCCGGCCCTCCGGCGCCGAACGCATCGACCTCCGGGTCGTAGCCGAGCACGGCATTGCCCACCTCTGCCGGCTCGTGCATCCAGGGCGTGTAGCTCACGCCCACGAGGAGGCCCTCGGGGCTCAGGAGGCGCGAGGTCGTCTGCCCCCACGGCTCCTCGTGCGCGCCGATGAGGATCTCGTGCCCGCTCGACCGCAGTTCCTCGACCGCCTCGCCGACGGCCGCAGGCGTCTCGACGTCGAACTCGATCCACGCCTGCGGCACGGGGCGATCGGTCGGCCACTCGGTCGTGCCGAACGTGGCCTGGGCCGCCTGGCTGAGCGGCCAGATCGCGAACGCGTTGACGCCCGGCAACTCCTCGGTGTGGAAGTACCCCTCGTCCTCGCTGAACGGGATGCCCAAGGCGCCGCGCCAGAAGTCGGCCGACGAGGAATCGGCGGTGCCGATGGGGCCGAAGCCGGCCACGAATGCGATATCCATGCGCCAAGGGAACGCCGCATCACCGGCATCCGCAACCCCGATGGGGGCTCAGGCGGTCGGTTCGACCGCGGCGACGAGCCGGGCGCTGTGCGCCGTGAGGAAGTCGAGCAGCTCGGGCGGCCCCTCCACGCGATAGCCCGCACCCGGCGGCAGCCAGACGAGCGCCATCGCGAGGGCCTGGGGCCCCTCCGCCTCGAGCGGCCAGACGCACCGGGCGGGACCGTCGGCCACCACGTCGCGGCCATACGGCCCGAGGTGCTCCATCAGCCCTGCTCGCGGCAGGTCGACGATCACGCGCGCACGCACGCTGCGGTCGCGGTACCGCAGGGCGGTCTCCACCCGCCGGCGCGCCGCCTCGTCGGTCATCGGCCGCGGCTCGAACCGCACCCTCGTCTGGAACACGTCGCTGATGCGGTCGAGCCGGAAGGTGCGCCAGTCCTCGCGCTGGCGATCCCACGCGAGCAGGTACCAGCGCCGGGCCACGGGCACGAGCCGGTAAGGCTCGACGACGCGCGAGGTCGACTCGCCCGCGGCATCCGTGTAGTTGAATCGCAGTCGCTCGGAGTCACGGCACCCGAGCGCGAGCAGCCCGAGCAGCTCGGTGTCGATCTCGGGCGCCGGGCGGCCGGATGACTCGCGCGTGCCCGCGCCCACGGTGGCGTGCGACTGCAGCGCGTCGATGCGTCGGCGCAGGGCGGGCGGCAGCACCTGCTCGATCTTCGCCAGCGCGCTGAGCGTGGTGTGCTCGGCCCCGCGCAGCCCGGCCGTCGCCTGCGAGCGCAGGCCGACGGCGATCGCGACGCCCTCGTCGTCGGTGAGGAGCAGCGGGGGCAGGCCGGTGCCAGCCTCCAGACGGTAGCCGCCCGCGCTCCCCCGCATCGACTCGATGCCGTAGCCCAGCTCGCGCAGGCGCTCCACGTCGCGCCGCAGCGTGCGGTCCGAGACGCCGAGCCGGTCCACGAGTTCGAGGGCCGGCCAATGGCGGTGGCTCTGCAGCAGGGAGAGGAGTTCGAGCGTCCTCGAGGTCGTGGCGGCCATAGTCCAAGTATGGCTTTCATGCGGACAAAAAGTGACCGGATATCTCGGAAGACTTGCTGCATGACGAACCACAACCGAACGAACGAGATGATCACCGCCCGAGGCCTCACGAAGACGTTCCGCTCCAAGGGGCAGCTCGTCGAGGCCGTCCGCTCCGTCGACCTCTCCGTCGGAGCCGGAGAGCTCGTCGCCTTCCTCGGCCCGAACGGCGCCGGAAAGTCGACGACGCTCCGCATGCTCACGACGCTGCTCCCGCCCACCACGGGCGAGGCGACCGTCGCGGGCTGCGACATCCGGCGAGACCCGGCCGGCGTGCGCCGCCGGATCGGCTACGTCGGCCAGGGCAGTTCGGGCGGGCACACACAGCGGGTGCGCGACGAGCTGCACGCGCAGGGCGCGTTCTACGGGCTCGGCCGTCGCGAGACGCGGGCGCGGGCCGCCGAGCTCGTGGAGTCGCTCGAGCTCGGTCAGGTGGCGAACCGGCAGGTGCAGTCGCTCTCGGGCGGCCAGAAGCGCCGGCTCGACATCGCCCTCGGGCTCATCCACCGCCCCGAACTGCTGTTCCTCGACGAGCCGTCGACGGGGCTCGACCCGCACAGCCGGGCCAACCTGTGGGAGCACATCGTCGAGCTCCGCCGCACGACCGGCACCACGATCTTCCTCACCACGCACTACCTCGACGAGGCCGACCAGCTCGCCGAGCGCGTCATGGTCATGGACCACGGGGCCGTCATCGCCGACGACACCGCCTGGGCGCTCAAGGAGTCGCTCGCCGGCGACCGGGTGACGCTCGCCTTCGCCTCGGCGACGGATGCCGCGGCCGCCGCCGCGCGGATCGGCGGGTCGGTCGACGACGCGGCTGGTGCCGACCGCACGGTCGTGACGGCGACCGTCTCGGACGGCGACCGGGCACTCCCCAGTTGGATCCGGGAGCTCGGCGACGCCGGCTTGGAGGTCGTCGCCGCCACCCACCGCCAGCCCACACTCGACGACGTGTTCCTCGCGCTCACGGGTCGGAGCCTCCGCGAGGAGGCCGCCGCCGCGGCGCCCGCCGCCGCATCCGCCGAGCCCGCCGCCGTCGCCTGACGCCACCGCCACCCACCGAAATGTAGGAAGACACGCCGTTGCGACATCCGGAACCCTCGGCGCAGCCGGCGCGTCGCGCAGATGTTCCTGCTTTTCCGCGCACTCAACTCAGATCCGAAAGGAACCGCTCATGAACACCATCAGCCCCGCCGCATCCGCCGTCGCCACCGAGACCGGCCGCCCCACGGCATCCGCTCGCCCGACCGGCTTCGTGCACGACACCGCCACGGTGTTCGCGCGCGAATCGCGGCCACTCGTGCGCGACCCGTTCAGCGTGATCTTCTCGCTCGTGCAGCCGCTCGTCTTCCTCGGGCTGTTCGGGCCGCTGCTCATCGGCGCGTCGGGCGGTGACGTCGGCGGCACGCTGCAGTGGTTCGTGCCGGGCATCCTCGTCATGGTCGCGCTGTTCGGCACGGCGTCGACCGGTGCGAACCTGTTGTTCGAGATGCAGACAGGCTCGCACGAGCGCACCCTGGTCGCGCCGCTGTCGCGGAGCGCCCTGCTCGTCGGCCGGGCCCTCAAGGAGGTCGTGCCGCTCGTGATCCAGGGCACCATCGTGGTGCTCGTCGCGGTGCCGTTCGGCTTCTCGCTCGACGTGCCGGGCCTCGTCGCGGGCCTCGTCGTGCTCGCCGTCTTCGGCGTCGGCTTCGGCGCCCTCAGCTACCGGCTCGCCCTCGCCTGCCGCAACCGCGACTGGATGTTCTGGATGGTGCACCAGACGCTGCTCTTCCCGCTGATGATCCTGTCGGGCATGCTGCTGCCGCTCGACGACGGCCCCGACTGGATGAAGGCCGCCGCCGCGGTCAATCCGCTCAGCTACCTCGTCGCCGGCGAGCGGGCTCTCCTCGCCGGCGACTTCGGCGCCCCCGCCGTGCTCGGTGCCGTGATCGCCGCGGTCGCCACCTGCGGGGTCGGCCTCGGACTCGGCG
>NZ_JBFUCL010000332.1:0-4168 GCF_056405255.1 Agromyces sp. P1_H4
GTGCCGACCCGCGCATCCGCCCGCGCCGCCACCGGGGCCGCGATCGGACCGGTGAGCAGGCCGCCGCCGAGCACCCACGTGTCCTTGGAGCCGCCGCCCTGGCTCGAGTTCACGACGAGCTGGCCCTCGGGCAGGGCGACGCGGGTGAGCCCGCCGGGGAGCACCCACACGTCGTTCCCGTCGTTCACCGCGAAGGGGCGGAGGTCGGCGTGGCGCGGACGCATGCCGTCCTCGACGAGGGTGGGGATGGTCGACAGCTGCACGACGGGCTGCGCGATCCAGCCGCGGGGGTCGGCCACGAGCCGGGAGCGCAGCTGGGCGAGTTCGTCGCGCGAGGCATCCGGGCCGACGACGAGGCCCTTGCCGCCCGACCCGTCGACGGGCTTCACGACGAGCTCATCGAGGCGGTCGAGCACCTCGGCGAGCGCCTCGGGCTCCTCGAGCCGCCAGGTGTCGACGTTCGGCAGGATGGGCTCCTCGCCGAGGAAGTAGCGGATGAGGTCGGGCACGTACGTGTACACGAGCTTGTCGTCGGCGACGCCGTTGCCGACCGCGTTCGCGATGGTCACGTGGCCGAGTCGCGCGGCGAGCATGAGCCCGGGCGCGCCCAGCACGGAGTCGGGCCGGAACTGCTGCGGGTCGAGGAACTCGTCGTCGACGCGGCGGTAGATCACGTCGACGCGCGTCGGGCCGGCGGTCGTGCGCATCCACACCCGGCCGCCCGAGCAGAAGAGGTCACGGCCCTCGACGAGCTCCACGCCCATGAGCCGCGCGAGCAGCGTGTGCTCGTAGTACGCGGAGTTGTAGACGCCGGGGGTGAGCACCACGACGGTCGGGTCGTCGACGCCCTCGGGTGCGCTCGCCCGCAGCGCCTGCAGCAGCTTGTTCGGGTAGTCGCCGACCGGGCGCACGCGCATCGAGGTGAAGAGCTCGGGCAGGGTCTGCGCCATGACCCGCCGGTTCGAGATGACGTAGCTCACCCCGCTCGGCACGCGCACGTTGTCCTCGAGCACCCGCCAGGCGCCCTGCTCGTCGCGGATCACGTCGATGCCCGCGACCTGGATGCGCACCCCGTTCGCGCTCACGATGCCGGCGGCCTGGCGGTGGTAGTGGGTGGAGGAGGTCACGAGCGCGGCGGGGATGACGCCGTCGCGCACGGCGTGCTGCGGCCCGTAGACGTCGGCGAGGAACCGCTCGAGCGCTCGCACGCGCTGCGCGACACCCGCCTCGACGAGGCTCCAGTCGGACGCCGCGATGACGCGGGGCACCGCATCGAGCGGGAATGGCCGTTCCTCCCCCGCGAAGTCGAAGGTGACGCCCTGCGCGAGGTAGGAGCTGGCGAGCGCGTCGGTGCGACCGCGCAGCTCGTCCTGCGACATGCGGGCGAGGGCCGGGTAGAGCTCGCGGTACGGCTCGCGCACGGCCGTGCCGCCGTCGGCCGTTCCACCGTCGGCGGGGAACATCTCGTCCCATGGCCGGCCGGCGCGCCGCGCCGCGACATCCGACCGCGTCGTCGTGTACCCGTCGAAGAGCGTTCCCATCACCGAAGGGTGCCAGCAGTCGGTTACCGGGGTGTTTCCGCCGTGCGTCCGGCCTGCGGCATCCGGAGCCCGGAATGGCTCGCCGTCATTTTACTTAGCAAGACTAATGAGCTAAACTAAATAGCCATGGCATCGATCGCGGAGCAGAGCACCGAGCTGCGCATGGCGACCTTCCGGCTCGCCCGCAGGCTCCGTGCGCACAAGGCCGACCAGGCCATGTCCGACGCCCAGTTCGCGGTGCTCGGGCTGCTCTTCCGGCACGGTCCGAGCACGCTCACCGAGCTCGCCGAGCAGGAGCGCGTGTCGGCTCCCTCGATGAACCGCACCGTGAACTGCCTCGAGGAGAGCGGCTACCTCACGCGGGTCGCCGACGACATCGACCGGCGCAAGGTGAACATCGCCCTCACCGAGTCGGGCCGCGAGGTCGTGAAGGCCACCACCTCGAAGCGCGATGCCTGGCTCACCACCCGCCTGCGCGAGCTCTCCAAGGAGGACCGCGCCGTCCTGGCCCGCGCCGCCGAACTGATGGGAGGCTTCATCACCCAGTGAGTGCCATGTTCCGCTCCCTCGCCGTGCGTGATTACCGCATCTGGTTCATCGGCGCCCTCGTCTCCAACATCGGAGCGTGGATGCAGGCCACCGCCCAGAACTGGGTCGTGCTCACCGAACTCACCGCGAACGACGCCCTCGCCGTGGGCATCACCATGGCACTGCAGTTCGCGCCCCAGCTCCTCCTCGTGCCCGTCACCGGACTCATCGCCGACCGGTTCGACCGCCGCAAGATCCTCATGGTCACCCAGAGCTGCCTCATGGTGCTCGGCCTCGCGCTCGGGCTGCTGCTCATCCTCGGCCACGCCCAGCTCTGGCACCTCTACGGCTTCGCCCTCGCGCTCGGCATCGTGAACGCCGTCGACACGCCCGCGCGCCAGACCTTCGTCGCCGACCTCGTCTCGGGCTCGAACATGTCGAACGCCGTGGCCCTCAACTCGGCGTCGTTCAACGCGGCGCGCATGATCGGCCCGGCGCTCGCCGGCTTCCTCATCGTGCTCGTCGGCTCGGGCTGGGTGTTCGTGATCAACGCGATCACGTTCGTGGCCGTGCTCGTCGCGCTCGTGATGCTGCGGAACATGGTCGTGAAGCGGATGCCGCGGGCCGGCCGCTCGGGCCAGTTCGTCGCCGGGTTCCGCTACGTGGCGAAGCGGCCCGACCTGCTCATCGTGTTCGTGATCGTCTTCCTCATCGGCGCGTTCGGCATGAACTTCCCGATCTTCTCGTCGACCATGGCCGTGGAGTTCGGCCGGGGCGCGGGCGAGTACGGGGTGCTCAACTCGATCCTCGCGATCGGCTCGCTGACCGGTGCCCTGCTCGCGGCCCGGCGCGAGCGCGCCCGGATGCGGGTGATCATCCTCGCCGCGGCGTTCTTCGGGGCGGCCGTGCTCATCTCGGCGTTCATGCCGACGTACTGGATGTTCGCCGCGTCGACGATCCTCATCGGCTTCGGCGCGGTGTCGCTGCTCACCACAGCCAACGGCTACGTGCAGACGACGACCGCCCCCGAGCTGCGCGGCCGGGTCATGGCGCTGTACATGGCGATCCTCGCGGGCGGCACGCCGATCGGCGCCCCGATCGTGGGCGCGGTCGCCGACAGCTGGGGCCCGCGCTGGGCGCTCGGTGTCGCCGCGGTGGCTGCGGGCGTCGCCGCGCTCATCGGCGTCGGCTGGCTCGTCTTCGCCCGCGGCATGCACCTGGCGCGGCATCCGCACGCCCGCTGGCGTCCCGTCCTGCGATTCGCGGATGCCCCGACGGCGGCGATAGYCGTCGTGCCCACGCGTGCGATCCCGGTCGTGCCCGACGACCGGCTCGTGCCGCCCGTGTCGAACGACCGCCTCGTGCCCGCGGACTTCTCGGAGGAGGTCGCCCTCACGTCGCCGATCCCGCTGCCGCGGCATCCGCACCCGCACCCGCATCCGGCCCGCGACGGGGCGCCAGTCCGTCAGCCCTCAGGTCGCCCGTCGGGCGCGCGCGGCACGCCGGCCACCGACTGAGCGACCCGGTCGGGTGGCTCGAACGCGACCTGTCGGCCGCGATTCCGGCAGACGCACGCCATTCAGGACGTTTTCGGCGATTCGAGACTGAGCGGCGGCCGTTCGCCTGAATCCCGACCGTGCGGCTGCGCCGAACGAGCCCGTCAGCCTCGCGTCGAGGCGCGCACCACGAGCTCGGGCTGGAACACGACCTGCTCGCGCTCGACGTCGGCACCGACGGCGGCCTCCTTGAGCAGCAGGTCGACCGCCGTGTAGCCGATGAGCGACGCCGGCTGGCGGATGGACGAGAGCGGCACCACCGCGGCCGACGCGAAGTCGATGTCGTCGTAACCGATGAGGGCGATCTCGTCGGGCACCCGGATGCTGCCCTGCATCATGAGCGCCTGGAGCACGCCCATCGCGAGCAGGTCGTTCGCGGCGAAGATCGCGTCGGGCCGGTCGGCGGCAGGTCGTTCGCGAATCGCCTCGCCGGCGGCTCGGCCCGCCAGCACCGTGAGGGAGTCGGTCTCGACGACCTCGAGCGACATGCCCTCGGTGGCCTCGACGGCGCGCCGCGCACCCGCGAGCCGGTCGGCAGCCTGC
>NZ_JBFUCL010000333.1:0-4162 GCF_056405255.1 Agromyces sp. P1_H4
GAACGTGCGTGCGCAGGCGCTGTACGAACGCCTGGGTTTCGAGCGCGTGCCCGAGCGTGACGCGACCGTCTCGACCGGCGAGGTCGAGGCCCTCGTCTTCCGGTATCCGCTGCAGCAGCGCGACGACGTGCGCGTGCGGCTCATGCGCCCCGACGAGGCCGGCGAGGTCTCGGCCCTCACCGAAGCGGCCTACGCGGTCGACTTCGCATTGAGCGACGCCTACCGCGCCGACATCGCCGCGGTGGCCGGACGAAGCCGTGAGCACCAGGTCTGGGTGGCGACGGATGCCGCGAGCGGCATGCTGCTCGGCACCGCCTCGACGCCGCGCGCCGGCCGGGCCATCTCGCCGCTGGCCCGCGAAGGGGAGCTCGACTTCCGATTCCTCGGCGTCTCGGCCACAGCGCGCCGCCGGGGGATCGGCGCGCTGCTCGTGCGGCACGTGCTGCAGCTCGCGCGCATCCGGGTGACGCCGCGCGTGGTGCTCAACACCGGCCCCGAGATGGTGGCGGCGCAGCGCCTCTACGACGGGCTCGGCTTCGAGCGGCTGCACGAACGCGAGTTCGTGTTCGAGCGGCCCGACGGGTCGAGCTTCCTCATGCTGGCCTACGGGCGGGACGTCGACGCGGAGGCCGCTGCGGCCTGATCGCCGCGCGCTCACAGCGCTCGTACGACACCCCGCGGCGGTGTGAGCGGCACGTGAGCCGCGTGTGAGCGCCGGTAGGGAGCATGGTCCACATGCACACCACCACACAGAACGGCGACTGGGCCGTGGAGGCCGACGGCCTCGTCAAGGTGTTCGGTTCCAATCGCGCGGTCGACGGCGTCGACCTTCGGGTTGCGACCGGCACCGTCTACGGCGTCCTCGGGCCGAACGGCGCCGGCAAGACCACCACCATCTCCATGCTCGCGACCCTCCTCCGGCCCGACGCCGGCCGGGCGCGCATCTTCGGTCACGACGTGCAGCGCGAGTCGCAGGTCGTGCGCCAGCTCATCGGCGTCACCGGACAGTACGCGTCGGTCGACGAGAACCTCTCGGCCACCGAGAACCTCGTGATCTTCTCGCGGCTGCTCGGCCACTCGCACGCCGCCTCGAAGGCCAAGGCCGCCGAGCTCCTCGACGAGTTCGGGCTGACGGATGCCGCGAAGCGCCCGTTGAAGAGCTTCTCGGGCGGCATGCGCCGCCGGCTCGACCTCGCGGCGAGCCTCATCGCGCAGCCGCCGCTGATCTTCCTCGACGAGCCGACCACCGGTCTCGACCCGCGGACGCGCGCCCAGATGTGGGGCACCATCCGCCGCCTGGTCGCCACCGGGTCGACCGTGCTGCTCACCACGCAGTACCTCGACGAGGCGGACCAGCTCGCCGACCGCATCGCGGTCATCGACCGCGGCCGCGTCGTCGCCGAGGGCACGGCCGACGAGCTCAAGGCATCGGTCGGCGAGTCGAGCCTCGAGCTGCGCCTCGCCGACTCCCGCGACGTCGACGACGTGCGCGTCGCCATCGAGCGCGTGCTCGGCGTCTCGCCGACGATCTCGCCCGAGGCCGGGCGCATCACCGCCCCCATGAACAACCCCGACCGCGTCACGGAACTGCTCGTCACCCTCCGCGACGAGGGCATCCACCTCGCCGAGCTCAGCGTGGCCAAGCCCACCCTCGACGAGGTGTTCCTGACACTGACCGGCCACGGCGTCGAGGACGAGGCATCCGCCGACGTCGCGGCATCCGGCACCGAGCTCGAAGGGAGCCGCGCATGAGCGCGATCGCCACCACCACCATCACCCCCGGCCACGAGCGCAAGCTCAAGAACCGCGTCAGCCTGCAGGAGTCGCTCTCGCACACCCTCACGATGGCGTACCGCGGGATCCTCAAGATCAAGCGCACGCCCGAGCAGCTGTTCGACGTCACCCTGCAGCCGATCATCTTCACGGTGATGTTCACGTACATCTTCGGCGGCGCGATCGCGGGCGACGTGCAGAACTACCTGCCGATCATCATCCCGGGAATCCTCGTGCAGACCGTCATCTCGACGTCGATCGTCACCGGCGTGCAGCTGCGCGAGGACATGGACAAGGGCGTGTTCGACCGGTTCCGCTCGCTGCCGATCGCCCGCATCGCGCCGCTCTCGGGGGCGCTGCTGGCCGACACCGTGCGGTACCTCATCGCCACGACCCTCACGTTCGCCATGGGCTACCTCATGGGCCTGCGCCCCGGCGGCGGACTGGCCGGCGTCATCGCCGCGTCGGTGCTCGTGATCGTGTGCGCCTGGTCGCTGTCGTGGATCTTCGCGTTCTTCGGCGTCGTCGCGCGTAGCGCCTCGAGCGTGCAGGGCATCTCGATGATGATCCTCTTCCCGCTCACGTTCCTGTCGAACGCGTTCGTGCCGGTCGACACCATGCCCGAGTGGCTGCAGTGGTTCGTGAACATCAATCCGGTCTCGCACATCGTGACCGCCGTGCGCGACCTCGTGAACGAGGGCATGGTCGGGCCCGAGGTCGGTTGGGCGCTGCTCGGTTCGGCCGTGGTCGTCGCGGTGTTCGCGCCGATGACCGTGAAGGCCTACATGCGGAAGGCGTGAGGACCGACGGTCCTCAGGATGACGGAACGGGCGCTGCGATGAGTTCGCGCGCCCGTTCCGCGCATTCGTCGGTCGTGCGTGACGCCGCCGCGGCGCGGGCGGCAGCGAGGCGCTCGGGGGCGACGCGGGCCTCGACGGCGCCGATGACGCGGGCGCGGCTCGGACCGGGGGCGTCCTGGCGGCCCGACAGGCGCTCGCCGAGGGCGATGAGCTCGACTCCCCGCTCCTCCCCGCCCGGCTGATGGAGCATCCAGGTTCCGAGGCCGACGGCGATCGTGCCCAGCACCGGCTTGTCGGTGTAGCCGCCGCGCGCGCGGTACGACGCGATCGTGCGGAAGCGCAGCCGGTCGGCCCAGCCCCGCACCTCGTCGGCCGGCCAGCCGTCGAGGGCGCCGCGCGCCGCGAAGCCGGCGAGCACGATGAAGTACCACGGCGAGCCACGGCGTCGCCCGTCGTGGAACGCGTCGATCGCGCGGCGGGCGAGCCGCAGCGACTCGGCCTCGCGCCCCTCGAGGTGGGCGATCTCCGAGAGCCCCACGTCGGCAATGGTGGACACCGCCATGCCGTCGGCCATCACCCGGTCGTCGTCGGCCATCGCCTCGAAGAGCGGACGCGCCTCGTCGATCCGTCCGGCGGCGAGCAGGGCACCCGCGATCATCCAGTCCAGCTGGATCAGGTCCTGCTCAGCGCCCAGCGACTCGAGCCCGGTGCGGGCGCGACGCGCACGYCGGAGGGTCTCGAGCGGCCGGTTCGACTGGCTCGCGAGCTCCGCGAGCATCATCGACGAGATCGCCTCGATCCAGACGTCGCCCGTGCGGCGTGCGAGTTCGGACGCTCGCAGCGCGTGGCGTTCCGCCGCCACCGGATCGCCCTCGTTCTCGGTGAGCTGGCTCAGCATGATGGAGCCGAGCGCCGCGCTGTCGGGGTCGTCCGACGCGGCCATCGCCTCGAGCCGCGCGAGGGACTCGGCCTGGTCGGGCATCGCGAGCAGGAAGCCGCCGGCAGCCTCCAGCCACGGCGGCATCGGATGCCGCTCCTCAGCGAGTCGCTTCATGCGCGCCGCGCCACGCGCGCCGGTCATGCTGCCCGTGGCGAGGTGCGTGGCGGTGATCAGGGAGAGGGCGAGCATGGTCGCCGGGGCGAGTTCGGGAGCCGGGTGCCCGTCGCTCGTGCTGTCGAGCACGGCTGCGCCGAAGGCGAGGATCTCGGAGTGCGCGCTGCGGACCGTCCACCGGTACGCGAGCGCCGCGAACACGGGGAGGACGACCTCGCCACGACGTGCCGCGATCGCTCGGCGCAGCACCCCCACGAGGTTGTCCTGCTCGAGGTCGAGCTCGCGGAACGCCGTGATCTGGTCGGGTCCTCGCACCTCGTCGAGTGCGCGGAGCGAGAGGCGCACCGCCCAGGTGTCCATCGCCGCGAGGGCATCGGCCTCAGCGCCGGCCTCGGCGAGCTTCAGCTGTCCGAACTCGCGCACCGTCTCGAGCATCCGGTAGCGCGGCGCGGCCGCGCCCGGGGCGTGCGAGACGGCGAGCAGCGACTGGGTGATGAGCCCGTCCAGGAGCCAGACGGCGTCGGCAGCACCGGTG
>NZ_JBFUCL010000334.1:0-4128 GCF_056405255.1 Agromyces sp. P1_H4
CCCACGGCCGCCGTGGCCGCGAGGCGGACGGGGTGGCGACGCGTATCGCGTCGACCGTGACCCGGTCGGCGATCGCCGACTGGAAGGGGACGACGCGACCGTCGCCGGGGTCGAGGATGCCACGGCCCGGCGTGGCCGGTCCGATCGATGCGGCGGCCGGGCTGCCCACCACGGCGATGCTGTCGGCCGTGTCCATCACGCGGAGGGAGACGCGGATCGCGCAGTTCGCCGTGACCTGTTCGCGGACGACTCCGTTCGGGCGCTGGGAGGCGAGGATCAGGTGCACCCCGAGCGATCGCCCGCGGGCGGCGATGTCGGCGATGACCGCACCGAGCTCTGGGAACCGCTCGATCATGGCCTGGAACTCGTCGACGACGATCACGAGTCGTGGCAGCTCCACGGCTGCGCCGAGATCGGTGATGTCGCGCGCGCGCTCAGCGTGGAGCACCGACTCGCGGTGGCGGAGTTCTGCGCGCAGGCTCAGCACGGCCCGCTCGGCCTCCGCCTCATCGAGATCGGTCACCACGCCGACGACGTGCGGTAGCTCGCGGACCGGTTCGAAGGCGGCTCCGCCCTTGAAGTCGACGAGGAGGAACGTGACGGCGTCGGGAAGGTGATCGCGCGCCATGGCCGCGATCCACGCGAGGAGGAATTCGCTCTTGCCGCTGCCGGTGGTACCGGCGACGATGGCGTGCGGCCCACGCTCCACGAGGTCGAGTTCCAGCGGGCCGGCGTCCGTCACGCCGACGGGCACGCGGAGCGTGCTCCTCGAGCGGGCGACCCCTGTCGCGCGACCGAGTCGCTGCAGCTCGATGCGGTCGGGAAGGGCGGTCGCCGCGCCGAACCCGTCCCGCGCGGCGACCGCTTGCACGCGTGCGGCCCAGGCGCCGGCTTCGGACATGCCGAGCAGTTCGGGTACGACGGCCCGTCGGGGAGCGGCATCGCCCCGCCGGTCGACGGTCGCCCTGCCCGGGCCGTGCACGAGGAGCACGGTCGCGAGGCCCGGCGGCAACTCCTCGAGCGTCCGAGCGAGCACGATCTGCACCTCCGCGTCGCTTCGGGGTGCCCCGATGTCCCGACGGCCGTCGATGAGGTCGACGACGCGTACCCGGGCGTCGCCGCCCCGATGCGGGAGGCGCGACGCCCAATCCCACGCGTCACCTTCGGGGACGGCGATGTGCGTGGTGTCGGGACGGCAGCGATGGGCAAGCTGCACGACGAGGGCACGAGCGAGGGCATGCGCGAGCGGCGAGGGGCCGACGATGCCGATCCCCCCGTCGACGGGAACGTGGACCGGCGCGCGATCGAGCCGAGCCGCGAGCGCGAGGAGCTCACGATCGCCGTCGTCGACCGCCGTGCCGTCGATGCGGAGCGAGCTCTGCGCGCCGCCGCTGCCGACGAGGACGAAGCCGGGTGGCCCCTCGCGCCACTCGAACGGGCGGACGTCCTCCGTGATCCGACGGGACGGGGTGGCCCGATGCCACGCGACGGCTCGTTCCAGCTCGTGCCGTGCCGCCACGGCCGCTCTCAGCTCGTCGATCGCCGCCGCGCGGTCGACCGCGGCCCGCCTCGTCGCCCGGCGAGCGTGTCGCCGCGCGTCGACGAGCGAGGCGATTGCGGCGACGGGACCCAGCGCTGCGAACGCCAGGGAGAGGGCGGATCCCGTGATCGCCCAGAGCACGGCGGCACCCGCGATCGGGGCGACCGAGGCGATCCACGGGAAGCCCGGTGAAGTGGGCGCCGGCGGATGCACCGGCAGGGCCAGTGGGGCGACGTGGGCGTGCTCCGGGGGCAGAGCGGCGGTGTCGTTCGGCGGTGCGTCCACCCCGTGATCCGATCATCCCCGAGCGCGGGAGGCGAGCCCCTCGGCCGTGCGAAGTGGCGCTCGCGGCATCCGCTCACGTGTCGAGGACGAGTGCTCGGAGCTCGCCTGCGGCGGCCTGGACCGCCCCGGGGGCGTGATCAGGCCACGACGAACGACTGCTCGGCGAGCTCGACCCGGCTGCCCCGGGGCACGAGGTATCGCCGTCCGGGCTCGCATCTCACGGCCCCGTCGTCGGGACGACGCACGATCGTGCCGTTGCCCGAGAACCGATCGGCGATCCAGAGCACCCCCTCGTGCTCGCCGAACTCGAGATGGGTCTTCGAGACGGAGAGCGAACCATCGGCGATCTGCACGAGATGGTCGAACCGCTCCCCCGGTTGCGGCAGAGGTTTGCGACCGATGAGCCCGGTGCCGAAGACCATGCGCGTCTCGCCGGTGCTGAACGCCAGCACGAATGTCGGAGCCGCGATCGCCTCGACGTCTTCGACCGCGCTGTCGGCGGTGGGCGCGTCGGGCCCGGATATCGCCGACGCTGCCCGGAATCCGTCCACCGGGATGCTGATGACGCCGCTGTTGCGCCGGGCTGGGCGCTCGATCGCCGTGGTATCACCGGGACGCGGGTCGGATCGCCGACGCGACTCGGGTGTGGCGCTGGTGGAGCTGCCGCAGTCGCCGCAGAACATCGCGCCCTCGGGGAGCTCCGCCCCGCAGATCGCACACGTCACGGCTTGGCTCCTCTCCGCGTGACAGCGTACCCGCCGAGCGAGGTGAGGGAGATCGCCGCCCGGAGTCGCTCGAGGCGGCTACGGGGCGCGCCGAGTCGTTCCTGGAGCTCGTCGACCACGTCCCACACGCGCTCGTCGTCTCCGTCGGTCGGACCGTCGGGCGCGAACACCGCACGATCCACGACGGAGGCCAGCACGAGCGGTGCCAGTCCGCCGACCGTGGCGGCCTGCTCGGCACGGGTCGTGTTCGGCCGGATCGGGTAGCCGTAGTCGGCCGCGGTGTCCGCGAACTCCTGCCAGCCGCCCTCGATGCGCTCCACGGGCGTCGGTGCACGGCGGCGCACCCGGCGTCGCCGGATCTTGGCGACGATGACGGCGAGGAACGGGCTGATCAGCAGGGCGAGTCCCAGCGCCACGAACCCGGCGATCGTGAGTCCGGCCAGCAGCGCGGCGACCCACGGCTCGGCGCCGTCATCGGGCTCGTCCAAGGAGAGGTCGGGGTCCGAGTCGAGCTCCTCCACGGGCGTGCGCTCGGCCGGTGGCGGCAGGGCCGACTGGGGCCGTGAGACGACCGTCGGCTGGTCGGGTTCGCGCTCGGGGATGTCGCGCACGTCGGGGTTCGGGTTGACGGGGACCCATGCGCCATCCGAGGTCTGGATCTCGATCCACGCCTGTCGGTCGCGACTGCGGAACACCACGGTGCCGTCGTCATCGGCAGGCGCGTCGGCTGCAGCGGCATCCGGTGACGCGAGGTATCCCACCACCACGCGCGCCGGGAAGCCGATCTCCCTGGCCATCAGCGCCGCGGCGACGGCGTACTGCTCGCCGTCGCCGAGCATCGGTCGAACGTTCGCGAGCTCGTCCAGTCGGTCGAGCGCGTGGCCCGAGCGGCTCGGCTGCTCGTCGCCGACCCCATGGCTCACGAACCCGTCGCGCTGGAACCCGTCGACGATGTCACGGAGCCGTTCACCGGGTTCCTCCGACGCGGGAGCCCACGCGTCGAGGAGCTCCGACAACCCGTCGGGCAGGTCGGGCGCGGCGGGAAGCACGCTGGTGCCCGGATCGAGCTCCGCGAGGGCTTCGGACCGCACGGGCGTCACCGATCTCGCCGTGTAGCGATCGCCCTGGGTGAGGCCGGCCCTGATCGCCCCGGTTCCGGTCACGTCGTTGTAGAAGAATCCGTCGGCGAGCACCTCGGCGCGCGGTCCGGCGAAGGAGATGCGCTCGAGCTGCCCGATGCCCGGCACCCACACGTCCGAGTAGCCGAGGACCTCCACCTCGATCTCGGTCTGCTCGCCGTCGACGTCGGTCTGGTCGAGCCGATACGGCACGCGGGTGAAGCGACCGGACTCGGCCGAGCCGTCGGTGCCGCCGACCGAGTACACGATCCCGTCGTAGGTGTCGAGGGCCGCGATGCGCAGCCCGCTCCCCGGCGGGAGGCCGCGGACGGCCAGCATCTCGTCGTCGGCGACGTCGGGCTCGAACGCCGCACGGAACCCGGTGAGCGGGCTCTGCTGCGCGCGCGGCTCGAACGGCGGCTGGAGTTCGGCGCGAACGACGCTGCGCGCTGGTGTCGGC
>NZ_JBFUCL010000335.1:0-4123 GCF_056405255.1 Agromyces sp. P1_H4
GGCGCTCGCGCCGCTCGGCGTTGCCGTCCTGCTCGATCGGCCTGCGGTAGCGCTCGTCGAACGCGCGGCGCGACGGGAACAGGCCGGGCGCCACGATCCGCAGGATCGCCCAGAGCTCGCCGAGGTTGTTCTCGATGGGCGTGCCGGTCACGGCCAGGCGGAACGGTGCACGGATGCCGCGTGCCGCCTCGTGCACCTTCGTCGCCGCGTTCTTCACGAACTGCGCCTCGTCGAGCACCAGCCCGCCCCATTCCMCCGCGGCGAATGCCGCGGCCTCCAGGCGGAGCACGGCGTAGGTCGTGACGACGAGGTCGGCCGACGCGGCGGCATCCGCGATGCGACCGCGCCGCTTCGCCTCGGTCGCCGTGACGCTCGCGACCCGGAGGCCGGGCGTGAACCGCTCGGCCTCGCGCACCCAGTTCGAGGCGACGGAGGTAGGCGCCACCACGAGGAACGGGAGCCGGCCGTCTGGCTGCTCGACGGCGTGGGCGATGAGCGCGAGCGTCTGCGCCGTCTTGCCGAGGCCCATGTCATCGGCGAGCACTCCGCCCAGCCGGTTCGCCCAGAGGAACGCCAGCCAGCGGAATCCGGCAAGCTGGTAGGGGCGAAGCGGGAGCGCGAGGCCGTCGGGCGGGGGCAGCTCGTCGACCCGCCCGTCCTCCAGCGCGGAGACGGTGCGGCGCCAGTCGATCGCGGGCTCTGCGGCGTCGGCGAGGTCCTCGAAGTCGGCCCAGAGGCTCGTCTGGGAGCGGTGGATGCGCAGGCCGGTCTCCCACTCGGCGAGCGTGCCGGCCTCCTCGATGAGCTCACGCAGCGGCGCGAACACCGGCTGGTTGAGCATGAGGTAGCTCTTGTCGACGAGCAGGAGTCGCTTCTGCCCCTTGGCGAGCGCCCGGAACAGCGGCATGAAGGGAACCAGCTTGCCGTCGACCGTGAGCACCACGCCGAGGTCGAACCAGTCGCGCTTGAGCGACTCGACGGTGGTGACCGTGACCACGGGCTGGGCGGTGGCCTCTCGGTACTCGGGTCGTTCGCCCGTGGTGTCGATGCGCAGGGCGCTGCCGGCGGCGAGGCGTTCGAGCCGCGGCAGGCGCTCGGCGGTGAACTCGGCCGCGTCGACGCCGCGCAGCACCACGGCATCGAGCGGCACCCAGCCCAGTTCGTCGGCGACCCGGGCGAGCAGGTCGTCGTCGAGCTCGGGGTCGGCCGCGGCCGCGTCGACGGATGCCGCGACCGCCGCCGTGCGCCCGTCGGCGTGCTCCCAGTGCCACGAGAGCCGCAGCACGTCGTCGGGCTCGAAGCGCGCGTCGAGCACGAGTGCCGCGGGCGGCAACGGCGGAGGGTCGAAGCTGCCGTCACGGCTGGTGACGGTGATCGACCGGGCGAGGGCATGGAAGTGCCCGCGCAGGAACTCGGACACCTCGTCGGCGGGCACCCGCACGGTGCGAGGCTGTTCGAGCGCCGAGCGTTCGGCCGGGGCGAGGCGTCGGGCCAGGGGCGCCAGCTCGAGGAGGCCCGCATCGAGGTCGAACCGGTAGAGGCCGTGTCGCGCGATCAGACGCGCGTCGCCGACGGCTCGCACGGTGCCCGGGCCGCCGCTGCCGCCCGCGGCGAACTCCAGCCGGGGCGCGAGCTCGAGGCCGCCGCCGTCGTCGATCGCGGCGTCGAGCACGACGGATGCCGCGCCGAGCACGGCGAGCTCGGGCGTCACGTCGGAACCGACGAGCTCGATGCCGAGCCGCGCGGCCTCGTCGAGCAGGGCCCAGAGGAGCGGGCTCTCGAACTCGTCGAGGGTGATCCACTCGGAGCCGTAGGTGGCGAAGACGCTCGGCGAGGAGCCCTTCAGCATCGCGAACTGCGCGAACCAGCGCGATTGCGCCGGGTCGAACCCGCCGGCGGTCGCCTGGAAGCCGACGTTCTGCCAGGTGAGGCCCGCCTTGATCCAGGCGCCCCGTGCCCCCTGGGTGACCGGGCGCACCGCGAGTCGGTCCACCGACCCGGCCCGCCGGGCGGGCTCGTCACGTGGACCCTGCCATTCGCCGGGACGACGCGTGACCCGTCGGCGCAGCTCGAACTGCAGGGCGAGGGGACGTCGCGGTGCGGCATCGGCTGCCACGTGCCCGCCGTCATCGGATGCCTCGTGCCCGAGCCCCGGCGTGAACGGCGCGAGCTCGCGACGCCAGTCGCCCGCCGTGGCCCGCGATCCGCCACGGGGAGCGGGATCGGCGGGCATGCACCCATGCTCGCACGCGCGGCCGACACGACGACGCGGCGCCGACCGATCCGTGGATCGGGCCGACGCCGCGTCGCTGCTGTGTCAGTGCCTCAGGTCAGGCGTGACCACCGTGCGGGCTGTGGGGGCCGTGGCCGCCCTGACCGCCGTTGCCGCCCTGACCGCCGTTGCCGCCGCCGTGGCCGCCCTTCGCGGGTGCCGCCTCGAACGCCCGCTCGATCTCCTGCGAGAACGTGTTGCCCGCGGCATCCTTCGCCGTCACCTTGAGGTCGATCCACGCACCCGCGTCGGGCACCCGGAGCTCGGCGGCGTACTGCTCGAGGAACGGCCGCTCGACCGGGTAGTTGATCATCGGGCTGACGGTCGCGGCGTCGGCAGCGGCATCCGCAAGCTCGACGGGCTTCCAATCGCCGCCCGCCACGCGCATCTCGAGCGTCGCGTCGGTGAGCTCGGCCATGCCGTCGGCGCTCTCGATGTGACTCAGCTCGAGGCCCAGGTCGACCGGGGCACCGGCCTTGCGTCCGGAACCGACGGCGCCCGAGGCATCCGCATCGACGTCGTAGTAGGCCTGGATCATCGGCAGGGTCTGCTCGGTGTAGTCATCCGAGGTGCCGGTCGACTGGAAGGTCCACTCGGTCACCGTCTTCGTCGAGCCGGGGATATAGCTGCCGTCGTGGACCGCGGTGTTCAGCACGCGCCAGTCGGTGGTGCCGTCGGGGATGTCGAACACCGTCGCCGACTGCCACGGCACCGACGCCCGCAGCTCGCCGTCGACCCACACGTCGGTGGTCTGCGACCGATCGTCGCGAGGCTCGAAGACGTCGAAGGCACCCGTGTGCTGGGGGCTGCCGCCGTCGGCCCAGGAGGGCACGTTGACCTGTGCGTAGCCGCCGGTGCGCTCGGGCGCCCAGTATCCCGGCCCCACGAACGGGCGCACGATCGGGCCGTAGAAGGTCGCCTCGGAGACGGAGCCGGGCTCGTACGACCGACGCAGGTCGCGCACCTCCCAGCTGGCGGGGATCAGCATCGCACCCTGATTCCACTCCACCTGGTCGGTGTTGACCCAATCGGTGCGGGTGATGCCGCGTTCCGTGCGAAGCATGGCGCCGACCGAGTACTGCGTGACCGGGTCGAAGTCCCATCGGAACTCGCCGATGAGCTCGCCGGTCTGACCGTGGAACGTGGTGTCGACCTCGGCGAGGCCGTCCGGTCGGTAGTCGAGGTCCTCGGGGATCGAGCCGTCGACGAAGCGGAGGATGTCGAACACCTCCTCGGGAGCGGCCTCGACCGAACCTGTGATCGTGAGCTTCTTCGAACCGATGGACTTGAGGAGCTTTCGCCCTTGAACCCCGCTGATCGATGCGACCGGCAGGTCGACCTCGCTCATGTAGTCCTCACTGCCGACCCACGTGTTGAACTCGCCGTCGGCGTCGTTCACGATGAGCAGGGCCGCGGCACCCGCGGAGAGCGCGTTCGCCGCCTGCGCCGACGCCGAAACCTCGGTCGAACGGGTCACGACCGCGACCTTGCCGCGTGCCTTGGCCTTCGCGAACTCCTCGACGCTGCCGAGCCCGGCGTCGACGGCAGCCGCCTTCACGGTGGTGTCGCGCAGGATCGAGCCGGGAAGCGGGATGAGGTCGAGCGACTCCTTGCCGGCCGCGAAGTCGACCATGGGCTTCGCCAGCCGCCAGCGGCTCGTGAACGAGAAGTCCTCGGCGTTCGGCGCGGTCATCGGCTGCGCGTAGAAGCCGTCGCTCGTCACCGTGTCGATGTAGCTCGACGTGAAGGTGTCGGCCCGCAGGTCGAGGCGGTTGAACCACGGAATGAGGCCGTCGGTGCCGACGTCGACCGTCACGGGCTTCGCGGCCCGCGCGTCGAACGCCACCTGGG
>NZ_JBFUCL010000336.1:0-4097 GCF_056405255.1 Agromyces sp. P1_H4
GTCCAAGGGGCCGCAGGCCGAGGGCGTGCGTCCCGCCTAGCCCGAGAGCTCGAACGCGCCGCCGGCTCGCCGGCGGCGCGTTCCTCGTCGTCCGCCCGCGCTCGTGGCCTGACGGCGCGACTCGTCGCCGGACGAGGTCCGGGCGCGCCGGGGGGCTCCTCGCGTGCGGCACATCGGTAGCATGACCGCATGGCGTGGCCCGCTCGCTCGGCCGCCGCGTTCCGTGGTGCAGCGCTCACCGTGGTCGCGGTCTCCGTCCTGCTCGTCACCGGATGCAGCGGCCCGCCGGTCCTCGTGCCGGTGGCGACGCCCTCGCCGGCCGCTCGTCCTGCCGGCGACAGCGGACCGCCGGTCGCCGTCGCGTTCAGCCCGCTGCGGGGCACGCGGCTCGAGGCGCCGGCCGCGCCGCATCCGTCGATCGCCGTGAAGATCGACAACCACGAGGAGGCGCGTCCGCAGATCGCCCTCAACCGGAGCGACATCGCGTTCGAGGAGCTCGTCGAGGGCGGGCTCACCCGGTACCTCGTGGTCTGGCATTCCGACGTGCCCGAGTCCGTCGGCCCGGTGCGATCGGTGCGCCCCATGGACCCCGACATCGCCTCGCCGTTCGGCGGCATCATGTCGTACTCGGGCGGGCAGGAGCAGTTCGTCGAGATGATGATGGCGACGCCCCTCGTCAACATCGTCTTCGACTTCGACGACACCGGGCTCTTCGAGCGCGCCGATGAGCGCCCGGGTCCGCACGACGTCATCCTCGCCGCCGCCGAGGCGGTCTCGCGCAACGCCTCGCTCGCGCCGCCGCCCGTGCAGTTCTCCTACGGGACGAGGGATCCCCTCGCCGCACCGGCACTCGCTGCGACGCCGACCTCGCGCATCGACCTCGTCTTCTCCGAGGCGCGATTCCCGTCGTGGGAGTGGGACGCGGCATCCGGCGCATGGCTCCGCTCCCAGGAGGGGGCACCCGACTACGAGGCCTCGGGCGACCGGGTGCGTGCGACCAACGTCGTCACAATGCGGGTCGGCATCGACTGGAGCTACGGCGAGGTGCCGCGCACGGTCATGGTGGGCTCGGGCGAGGCATGGGCCTCGGTCGCCGGCAGGACGGTGCACGGGACGTGGACGAAGGATGCCGCGGCCGCGCCGATCGTCCTCACGGCCGACGACGGCAGCCGCATCCGGCTCGCGCCGGGCAACACGTGGGTCGAGCTCGTGCCCGACGAGGGCTCGGCGACGTTCGTGCCCTGAGCCGCGGCGCGCGGCATCCGTGCTCGCTTGCACTCGTGACGGTCGAGTGCCAGAATCGTCTTAGCACTCACTCGATTTGAGTGCTAACCAACGAATCTTTGAGACGTCCGAGAAGGGACGAGAGACACACATGGCAAAGATCATTGCTTTCAACGAGGAGGCCCGCCGCGGGCTCGAGCGTGGACTCAACCAGCTCGCCGACGCGGTCAAGGTGACCCTCGGCCCGCGCGGTCGCAACGTCGTGCTCGAGAAGAAGTGGGGCGCCCCCACGATCACGAACGACGGCGTGTCGATCGCCAAGGAGATCGAGCTCGACGACCCGTACGAGAAGATCGGCGCCGAGCTCGTCAAGGAGGTCGCCAAGAAGACCGACGACGTCGCCGGCGACGGCACCACGACCTCGGTCGTGCTCGCCCAGGCGCTCGTGCGCGAGGGCCTCCGCAACGTGGCCGCAGGCGCCGACCCCATCTCGCTGAAGCGCGGCATCGAGAAGGCCGTCGCGGCCGTCTCCGAGGAGCTCCTCGCCGCTGCGAAGGAGATCGAGACCAAGGAAGAGATCGCCGCGACCGCGTCGATCTCCGCCGCCGACCCCCAGATCGGCGAGATCATCGCCGAGGCGATCGACAAGGTCGGCAAGGAGGGCGTCGTCACCGTCGAGGAGTCGAACACCTTCGGCACCGAGCTGGAGCTCACCGAGGGCATGCGCTTCGACAAGGGCTACCTGTCGGCGTACTTCGTCACGGACCCCGAGCGCCAGGAGGCGGTCTTCGAGGACCCGTACATCCTCATCGTCAACAGCAAGGTCTCGAACATCAAGGACCTGCTCCCCATCGTCGACAAGGTCATCCAGACCGGCAAGCAGCTCCTCATCATCGCTGAGGACGTCGACGGCGAGGCGCTCGCGACCCTGATCGTGAACAAGATCCGCGGCATCTTCAAGTCGGTCGCCGTCAAGGCTCCCGGCTTCGGCGACCGTCGCAAGGCGCAGCTCCAGGACATCGCGATCCTGACCGGCGGCCAGGTCATCTCCGAGGAGGTCGGCCTCAAGCTCGAGAACGTCACCCTCGACCTGCTCGGCCAGGCCCGCAAGGTCGTCATCACCAAGGACGAGACGACCATCGTCGAGGGCGCGGGCGACCCCGAGGCCATCGCCGGCCGCGTGGCGCAGATCCGCGCCGAGATCGAGAACACCGACTCGGACTACGACCGCGAGAAGCTCCAGGAGCGCCTCGCGAAGCTCGCCGGCGGCGTCGCCGTCATCAAGGCGGGCGCGGCCACCGAGGTCGAGCTCAAGGAGCGCAAGCACCGCATCGAGGACGCCGTCCGCAACGCGAAGGCCGCCGTCGAGGAGGGCATCGTCGCCGGTGGTGGCGTGGCTCTCATCCAGGCCGGCGCGAAGGCGTTCGCGAAGCTCTCGCTCACGGGCGACGAGGCGACCGGCGCGAACATCGTCAAGGTCGCCATCGAGGCGCCGCTCAAGCAGATCGCACTCAACGCGGGCCTCGAGCCCGGCGTCGTGGCGAACCGCGTCGCGGAGCTGCCCGACGGMCACGGCCTCAACGCCGCGACCGGCGAGTACGGCGACCTGCTCGCGCAGGGCATCATCGACCCCGCCAAGGTGACGCGTTCGGCGCTGCAGAACGCCGCGTCGATCGCCGGCCTCTTCCTCACCACGGAGGCCGTCGTCGCCGAGAAGCCCGAGAAGAACCCGGTTCCGGCCGGCGACCCCACGGGCGGCATGGACTTCTAGTCCGAATCGATCCACGGCCCGCGGGCCCGATCAACGCGAAGGGCGTCTCCTCCGGGAGACGCCCTTCGTCGTGCCCGGGGGCCGTGCGGCGGTGCCCCCTGCGCGCGTCGCCGTGCCCGTCGCGGTCAGCGCAGGAACAGGCGCGCGTTCGCCTGCTCCGCGTCGGCGTACTGCGTGGCGGCCATGCCGAGCGCTTGGTTGAGGTGCGCGAGGCTCTGCTCGACCTGCAGCTGCGTGGCCCGCCAGTCGGAGACGGCGCCCTGGAACGCCGTGGCGGCCTGCCCCGACCACGACGACTGCAGCCCGGTCAGCTGGCCGAGGAGCGACGACACCTCCGCCTGGATGCGGCCGATGGTGCCCTGGACGGTCTGCGTCGCCGCGGAGACCTGTGCGGCGTCGACGTGATACGTGGTCATGGAAGTGCGTCCTCTCGGTCGGTGTGTGCCCCAACGGTAGGGGTGCGCACGGGCGGCGAGGACGAGGGGGCGCGGCCGGGGACGCGGCATCCGTACGTGACGATTGGTGAGGACGAGTCGGCGTCGCGGGGGTGGGCGGAGTGGCGCCGCTCACCGGCCTGTCAGCCGGCGGTGACCGACTGCGGTGCTGCGGCTGAGCCGGCCAGGGGGAGCGAGACCCGGAACGTCGCGCCGCCGCCGGGCGTCTCCACCACGTCGACGGTGCCGTTGTGCGCGGCCACGATGGACGAGACGATGGCGAGCCCGAGGCCCGAGCCGCCGGTCTCGCGCGTGCGCGACGTGTCGGCGCGCCAGAAGCGCTGGAAGATCTTCTCGCGGATCTGCGGCGGGATGCCCTCGCCGTGGTCGATGACCTCGATCATCGCGCGCTCGGCCGGGTCGTCGATGGAGACGCGGATGTCGATCGGGCTGTCGTCGGACGTGAACCGGATGGCGTTGGCCATGAGGTTCGTGATGACCTGCCGGATCTTGTTCTCCTCGGCGAGCACCACCGCGCGCCGCACCGGTGCGGTCACCACGGCGCCGCCCTGGCCGGAGGGACTCGTCGCCTCCCCGGGCGAGGAGGCCGTCGCCCGGCCCGCGCCGGACGCCATGGCGGCGGTCTCCGCGACCGTCGCGGACGCGGC
>NZ_JBFUCL010000337.1:0-4082 GCF_056405255.1 Agromyces sp. P1_H4
TCTCGATGGCGTCGGGCAGGCGCGGGATCGCGGCGGCGATGAACCCCACGGTCACGGGCCGGCCGAGCCGCTGGCCGAGCCGGCGCGCGGTCTCGAAGCACTCGCGCACCGCGCGGGGGTCGTTCGAGCCGGCGGCGGCGAGGAGCACGGCATCGCCCTCGGCGAGGCCGAGGGCCGCGAGCCGATCGGCGAGCACCGAGACGATGCGCTCATCGGGTCCGAGCTCGGGGGCGAGCTGCGCGCCCCCGCCGATGCGGTCGAGGCCGAGCGACAGGCCGGTGCGCACGTGGAAGCCCGCCGAGAGCACCAGCGGCACGATGACCGCGTCGGGTTCGGCGTCGGCTGCGAGGGCGGCTGCGACATCCGCGTTGCTGGCATCGACGAAGCTGATGGACACGCCGACGTCGGGCCGCTCCGACGCGACGGCGTCGACGAGTCGGATCACGGCCTCGCGATTCGCGGCCGACGGCGCCCCGTGGGTGACGGCGACGAGACGGAGCGGGTGGGGGCCCAGCCGGTCATCGGGGAGGCCTGCACCACTCGACCCGACCATCTCCGAACCCCGCGCTCTCCGGCGGAGTCCGCTGTCGGCCGCCGGTTTCGACGCTATGCACGGCGTGTTTCGCGGACGGCTCCCGAGTGTTTCCGGGAGGTGAAGACTGCCTCACGCCGTGCCGCGGCATCCGTGGGCGCCGTGGGCACGCGTCGGCGGGCGTGACGTGGTGCGACGATGCAGCCGCGCGCTACTCGGCGAGCAGCTCGGGCCGCACGCGACGGGTGCGCTCGACCTGCTGGTCGTGCCGCCACGCGGCGATCGCGCCATGGTTGCCCGACAGCAGCACCGGCGGCACGTCGAGGCCGCGCCAAGTGGCGGGCTTGGTGTAGCTGGGATACTCGAGCAGCCCGTCCTCGTGGGACTCCTCGACGAGGCTCTCGGGGTTGCCGACGACTCCGGGCACCAGGCGCCCGGCGGCCTCGATCATCGCCATCACGGCGACCTCGCCGCCGTTGAGCACGTAGTCGCCGAGGCTGATGAGCCGCACGCGTATGCGCGTCGCGAAGTGGTCGACGACGCGCTGGTCGATGCCCTCGTACCGCCCGCAGGCGAAGACGAGGTGCGGCTCCTGCGCGAGCTCGCGGGCGGTGGCCTGCGTGAACGGCTCGCCCGCGGGCGACGGCACGACGAGCAGGGCGTCGGATGCCGCGTCGCCGACGATCGCATCGATCGCCTCGCCCCACGGCTCGGGCTTCATGACCATGCCCGCACCGCCGCCGTACGGCGTGTCGTCGACGGTGCGGTGCCGGTCGTGGGTGTGCTCGCGCAGGTCGTGCGTGCGGACCTCGATCAGCCCCGTCTGGCGCGCCTTGCCGAGCAGCGACAGGTCGAGCACCGAGAAGAAGTCGGGGAAGATCGTGACGATGTCGATCCGCATGGCCCGACCCTACTCGGCGGGGTGGTCGTCGCCGCCGGATGCCTCGGGCTCGGCGTCGGCGGATGCCTCGGGCTCCGCCTCGGCGGGCGCGTCACCCTCGGCCGTGTCCGGCTCCTCGACGAGCTCCTCGAAGAGGCCGGGCGGCGGCGTCACCGTCAGCGTGCCGGCCTCGATGTCGACCTCGGGCACGATCGCCGCGACGAACGGGACCATGATCTCCCGTCCGCCGGACTTCACGATCAGGAGGTCCTGCGCCGGCAGGTGGTCGACGTGGGTGACCTGGCCGATGCGCTCGCCGTCGCGGATGACCGCGAGCCCGACGAGCTGGTGGTCGTACCACGCGTCGTCCTCGGGCGACTCCTGGTCGACGTGCTCGACCCAGAGGATGGCCTTCGCGAGGCCCTCGGCCGCGGTGCGGTCCTCGACCCCCTCGAAGAACCCGACGGGGTGGCCGTTGTACCAGCGCACCTCACGGAGCGTGAGGTGCTAGCCGTGCCAGGGCGAGGACTCGGGGACCTGCAGCGAGAACTCGGCGCCCGGCACGAAGCGGCGCTCGGGATCGTCGGTGTAGAGCTCGAGCTTGATGGCGCCCTTCAGGCCGTGCGCCTTGGTGAGGCGGCCGACCCTGAGCTGCGTTCGGGGTGCGTCGGCCACGTCAGTCGTCGGTGTCGACGACGTCGACGCGAACGCGGCGGCCGTCGGCGAGTGCGGTCACGAGGGTGCGGAGCGCCTTCGCGGTGCGGCCGGCACGGCCGATCACGCGACCGAGGTCCTCGGGGTTCACATGAACCTCGAGGACCTCGCCGCGTGCGCTCGACGCGGAGACGACCTTCACGTCGTCAGGGTGATCGACGATCCCCTCGACGAGGTGTTCGAGCGCGGACTGGAGCAAGGCCTAGGCCTCGTCCGTCGCGGTCTCGTCGGCGGCGGGCGCCTCGGCCTCGGCAGCCTTGGCGGGCTTCTCCGACTTGGGCTTCAGCACCGGCTTCTTCTTGTCGTCGGCGACGAACCCGGCCTTGGGCTCGGCGACCTTGACCGTGGACTTCGCGTCGGCGTCGCCCTTGAACTTGCCCCAGTCGCCCGTGAGCTTGAGGATCGCGGCGACCTGCTCGGTCGGCTGGGCGCCGACGGAGAGCCAGTACTGGGCGCGGTCGGAGTCGACCTCGATGAACGAGGGGTTCTCGGTGGGGTGGTACTTGCCGATCTCCTCGATGACGCGACCGTCGCGCTTGGTGCGCGAGTCGGCGACGACGATGCGGTAGTACGGCGCACGGATCTTGCCGAGGCGCTTGAGACGGATCTTGACAGCCACAATTCTCCTGAAAATGTTGTGAGGTGGGCGAACTGACAGCCGTGAGCGTGGGGTGCACACTCGGCGGAAGCTCAATGAGGTTCTGTGCGCCGGATAGAGGGTCGGGCGGTACGGAACTCGACTGACCATTCTTGCAGATTTCGCGTCGTAAGGATAATCGCCCGGGTCGCATGCCATGATGAGCCGACATCGGCGCATCCGACGCCGTGGAGGGGGTTCGCGCCGTGCAGATCGACTTCGCCCGTTCGGCCCGGTCCACCATCGGCCTCGAGTGGGAGGTCGCGATCGTGGATCGCGCCACCGGCGAGCTCGCCTCGATCGGCGACCGCGTGCTCGAGCTGCTCGACGAGCGGAGCGAGGGCGGGACGCATCCCACCATCACCTCGGAGCTGCTCACGAACACCGTCGAGCTCGTGAGCGGCGTGCACGAGCGCGTCGCCGACGCCGTCGCCGACCTCGAGGGCCAGCTCGCCGAGGTGCGGGCGGTGATCGACGAGCTCGGCGACTACGAGCTCATCTGCAGCGGCTCGCACCCCTTCAGCCAGTGGTACGACCAGCGCCTCACCGACAAGCCGCGGTACCACAAGCTCATCGAACGCACCCGGTGGTGGGGTCGCAACATGATGATCTGGGGCATCCACGTGCACGTCGGCATCGAGGAGAGGGACAAGGCGCTTCCCATCCTCGACGGGCTGCTCGCCTACCTCCCGCACCTGCAGGCGCTGTCGGCGTCGAGCCCGTTCTGGGCGGGGGTCGACACGGGGTACGCCTCGAATCGCGCACTCATGTTCCAGCAGCTGCCCACTGCGGGACTGCCGTACCCGCTGCCCGACTGGCCGGCCTACGAACGCTACGTCGACGACCTGGTGCGCACCGGCGTGATCGAGGACCACAGCGAGGTGCGCTGGGACATCCGCCCGTCGCCGAAATGGGGCACCGTCGAGGTGCGCGTCTGCGACGGCGTCTCGACCGCGGCCGAGATCGCCGCCATCGCGGCACTCGTGCAGTGCCTCGTCGAGTGGATGAGCGAACGCCTCGACGACGGCGAGACGCTGACGGTGCTGCAGCCCTGGTACGTGCGCGAGAACAAGTGGCGCGCCGCGCGCTACGGCATGGACGCCGAGATCATCACGGATGTCGCGGGCACCGAGCGGCTCGTCGGCGACGACCTGCGCGACCTCCTCACGACGCTCGTGCCCGTCGCCGAGCGGCTCGGATGCCAGGCCGAGCTGCAGCTCGTGCGCGGCACCCTCGACGGCGGGGCGAGCTACCAGCGACAGCTGCGGGTCGCCGAGGCCGCCGGGGGCGACCTCACCGCCGTCGTCGCGCACCTCGCC
>NZ_JBFUCL010000338.1:0-4043 GCF_056405255.1 Agromyces sp. P1_H4
CGGCGAGGCCCAGTGGCGCGTGCTCTGGCCGTTGCCGCGCGCGGCGCCCGGCAACGACGCGAGCGTCGTCGTCGAGGTCGATGCGCCGGCGTTCCGCGGGCTCTTCCTGGGCGACCTCGGGGAGGGGGCGCAGGACCGGCTCCTCCGGTCGGCGGACCTCGGGGCGGTCGACCTGGTGAAGGTCGCGCACCATGGATCCGCCGACCAGAGCGCGTCACTGTACGAGCGCCTGCATGCCACGATCGGCGTGATCGGGGTCGGCCTCGACAACGGGTACGGTCATCCCACCGATCGGTTGCTGGGGATCCTCGGCGACGAGGGCACCTCCGTGGTGCGCACCGACCGTTCGGGCACCATCACGATCGCCGCCGCCGAGGGCGGCTTCGACGTCTGGGCCGAGCGGGGCGACGTCGGACCCGGCCCGTAGACTTGCACCCGGACGGGGAGGTGCGGTGGCAGCGCGAGCAGGTGCGACGCGAGCAGGTACGACGCGAGCGAAGGCGGCCGCGATCCCGCAGCTCTCGTGGAACGAGATCCGCCCGGCACCGGTGGTGCTCGTCAGCGGCGCCGAGACGGTCCTCGCCGAACGCGCGAGCACGATGCTGCGCGACTTCCTTCGATCCGAGGACCCCGCGCTCGAGGTGAGCGATCTCGAGGCCGACGGCTACCGCCGTGGCGAGCTGCTCACCCTCGCCAGCCCGTCGCTGTTCGGTGAGCCACGACTCATCCGYGTCACCGCCGTCGAGCGGGCCAGCGACGACTTCCTCATCGACGCGCTCGAGTACCTCGAGCAGACCGCCGAGGGCACCACGTTGCTGTTGCGGCACGCGGGGGGTCAGCGCGGCAAGAAGCTCCTCGACGCCATCCGCGCGGGGTCGGGCGCCGGCGTCGAGATCGTCTGCGCCGAGCTCAAGCGGGAATCCGAGAAGCAGGACTTCGCGGCGGCGGAGTTCCGTGCCGCCGGACGCAGGATCGACGCCCGGGCGCTGCGTGCGCTCGTCGCGGCGTTCGCCGACGACCTGGCCGAGCTCTCGGCCGCCTGCCGTCAGCTCATCGCCGACGCACCGGGAGAGATCACCGAGGCCGTCGTCGGGCGCTACTACGGCGGGCGTGTGGAGACGAACGCCTTCGCCGTCGCCGATGCGGCGATCGCGGGGCGCCACGGCGAAGCGCTGGTGGCACTCCGGCACGCCCTCGACAGCGGCGCCGATCCGGTGCCGATGGTGGCGGCGTTCGCGATGAAGGTGCGCACGATGGCCAAGGTGTCGGGCGTCAGGGGAGGCGGCGCGCAGGTGGCATCGTCGCTCGGGCTCGCGCCGTGGCAGGTCGACCGCGCCCGCCGAGACCTCGCCGGCTGGACCGACGAGGGCCTCCAGCGAGCCATCGAGTCGCTCGCCGCGACCGACGCCGCCGTCAAGGGCGCCGAGCGCGATCCCGTGTTCGCGCTCGAACGGCTGGTCGGCGTCATCGCCGCTCGCGGGCGCACGTCGTCCTGACGGAGCATCCGACCGCGCCCGTCAATGCCACGCACGGGGGTGTACGGCCGGCGCAGGAAACGACGAAGGCCCCGCACGATGTGCGGGGCCTTCGTCAACGGTCGTGCGTCAGAGCGCGGCGACCTGCTTCGCGATGGCCGACTTGCGGTTCGCGGCCTGGTTCTTGTGGATGACGCCCTTGCTGGCGGCCTTGTCGAGCTTGCGGGTCGCGTTGCGCAGGGCGGTCGTCGCCTTGTCCTTGTCGCCGGTGGCGATCGCCTCGCGGGCGGCGCGCACGGCGCTCTTGACCTCGCTCTTGACGGCCTTGTTGCGCTCCTGCGCCTTCAGGTTGGTGCGGATGCGCTTGATCTGCGACTTGATGTTTGCCACGTGGGTATCTTTCGTTCGTGTGTGGGTACCGGATGTGCCGATGAAGGTAGAGGGGCCTCACCGGCGAATCGTGCGGGGTGGGACCCACACGGAAGCCAACAGACAACGATACCAGTTCGCCTTCGACCCGCCAAAGCGGCGGGTCGGCGGGGTACGACGGCGCAGGGTTCGACGGCGCTGGGCTCACCGCTCGGGCGGCACGAACCGGCTGGCCGTGAACACCCCGCCCTGGGGGTCGCGGATGAGGGCCTCCTGAGTCCAGTCGGTGTCGGTCGAGGCCAGCACGGTGCCGTCGAGGCGCTCGGCCGTCGATGCGGCCTCGTCACGGTCGGCGACGGTGAAGGTGACGTGCCAGTGCGGCGGTTCGCCGTCATGGGACGGCGCCAGCCACCCGATCGCGTCCTCGAACCTGGGCGGCGTGATCGCGCTCGCCTGGCGTTGCCGGATGTCGGGGTCGACCGTGGCCGCGAGGTGGTCCCCGTAGCCGGGGCAGCGGATGAGGGTGGCGAAACCGAGGTCGGCGAACTCCCAGCCGAACACCTCCTAGTAGAACCCCGGTTGCTCGGGATCGGACGTGTGCAGGTCGCTGAAGTTCCACGCGCCGGGCTCGTTTACGACCTGCACGCCCACGCGCGCGCCCGCCTGCCAGAGCCGGAATGGTGCACCGGCCGGATCGACCACGCCGGCCGCACGCCCGGCCCGCCCCACGTCGGCCGGCCCGGCGATGACGTGGCCGCCGGCTCCGGCGACCCGTGCGACGGCGGCATCGAGGTCGGCGACGGCCACGTACGTGTTCCACGTCGGGGGGTCCACCGCCGGCGCGGGGGCCGCAGCCGCGCCGAGTCCGGCCGCCGCTCGGCCGTCGAGTCGGGCGACGACGTGCGCCGCGTCGCCCCGAGGGCCTGGGGCGGCCTCGAACGTCCACCCGAAGAGACMGCCGTAGAACCGCTGGGCCTCGTCGAGGTCGGGCGCCTCGAGGTCGATCCACGACGGGACGCCCTCGGGATACGTGCGCTGCATGTCGATCCTCCGTCCACTCCTGCGCACGAGGCTCGTCCGCGTCGGGGCGGGCCGCAAGGGGTGGCGGACCATCGACTCCGCCGCTACGCCGACGCGTCGGACCGTGCTCGCGGACGCGGATCCGGACGCCGGCGCCGCACCTGCTCCCACTCCAGCTCGGCGACGGCGCCGAGCACGACGGCGGTGAACTCCTCGGGGCGCACGAGGCTCACGAGGTGCGTCGCGCCGGGAACGATCACCAGGCGTGCGCGGGGAGCGGCACGGAGCATCCGCCGCTCCTCGATGCGGAAGTGGTCGAGGCGGCCGTTCACGAGCCAGACCGGCACGTCGATGCGCGCGAGCGCGGCCTCGACGTCGAGGCGGCCGATCGAGCCGAGCACCGGAGCCATCGCATGCAGCGCCACACCTCCGGCGAGCACGTCGTCGACGCCCTCGGGCGAGAGGAACATGCGCGCGGTGAGTTCGTTCAGGCCGCGCCCGTGGTCGGGGAGCCGGGCGATGAGCGCGGCGATCCGCCGGTAGCCCTCGAGTCCGACGCCCCGTGGCCGAGTGCCGCACGAGGCGGCGACCAGTCCGTCGATCCGCCCCGGATGCCGCGAGGCGAACTCGATCGACAGGTACCCGCCGAGGCTGAGGCCGACGAGGAGCGTCGGCGTGCTCGACGCGTCCGCCTCACGTTCGGGGACCGCCTCGCCGATCACGCGCATGGCGTCGTCGAGGGTGAACGGCTCGCCGCTGCGCGTGCCGTGCGACGGGAGGTCGATCGCGACCGCGTCGATGTCGTGACGCGCGAGCGCGGCGAGCTGCCGCCGCCACATCGTGGCCGAGGTGCGGAGTCCGTGCACGAGCACGACGCGGGCGCGGGGCATCCGTCAGCCCGACCGGATCGCCCCGAGCTCGCGGGCCCGCGCCACGGCCGCCGTGCGGGAGCCGACCCCGAGCTTCGTGAAGATGTGCACGAGGTGCGACTTCACGGTCGCCTCGCTGAGGAACAGCTCGCGACCGATGTCGCGGTTCGACCGGCCGTCGGCCACGAGCGTGAGCACCTCGGCCTCGCGGACGGTGAGTCGCTCGGCGCCCTGGGAGGCGTCGAGGCGCGACGACACCGAGGAGGCGAGCGCCGCCTCGCCGACGGCCGCGGCCCGCACAGCGGCCACG
>NZ_JBFUCL010000339.1:0-4016 GCF_056405255.1 Agromyces sp. P1_H4
CATCGAAGCAGGGTGCCGGCGACTCGGATGCCGCGGCCGAGGCCGAGGCGGAACGGCGACGCGCCGACGCCGCGCGTGCCGCCGAGCGCGAGCGCGCCGAGGCCGACGTGCAGGAGGCGCGCGACCGGGCGGAGCAGGCGCAACGCGACCTCGACGAGGCGCAGGACCTGCTGCACGCCGCCGAGTGGCACGCCGACGAGCTGCGCGACGAGCGCCACGACCTCGAGACGCGCCTGAAAGAGCTCCGCTGCGAGATCGCCGACGCGGAGCGCGGCGAGCGCGAGGCCGAGCGGTCACGCGCGAAGGCCGCCACCGCCGCCGACCGCGCCCGCGACGACGTCGAGGCCGCCGAGACCGCACTCGACGCGCTCGACTGACCGGCGCACCGCCCGCCCGCGAGTACCTGCGGCGACACCCAACCGACGGCATCGAGTGGTCGCAAACAGACCTTCCAGAACGGTGTGAAGCGCCGATCGTGGCCACTCGGCGATACGGCCACCGCGTGTCGTGATGCTGACCTCGCGGTGGGAACGGGAAGAAGCGATCCGCGCGCGTCGCTCAGTCGCGCGGCGGCCGGGGGCGCCGCGGCACGTAGCGCGGCACGTACCGCCACAGCACGGCCGCGCCCACGAGGCCGAGCACGCCCATGGTCGCGCTCGCCGCCATGATGGACGCCGCCGAGGTGACGGCCGCGAGCACGAGCGGCGCCGCGGCCTGGCCCGCGTCGGCGATCGTGCGGAACGCCCCGAGGAACGGCGCCGGGTTGGCCTTGGGCGCGAGGTCGGCACCGAGCGTGAGGATCACGCCGCTCGACAGCCCGTTCGCCACGCCGAGCAGCACCGCGACGCCGGTGAACCACGCGACGGCGTTCGGCAGGTCGTGGGTGAACGCGAGCACCAGCTGCCCCACGCCCAGGCCGACGAGGCCGGGGATGGCGCTCCAGAGGCGCCCGAATCGGTCCATCACCTGGCCGCTCACGTAGAACAGGGCGAAGTCGATGGTCGCCGAGACGCCGATCACGATGGCGGCGGCCTCGGGCGGCATGCCGATCGACACGGCCCACAGCGGCACGATGACGGTGCGGCTGGCACGCACGGCCGCGAGCAGGCCCACGCCGCTGCCGATCCGCAGCAGCACCGCACGGTGCGTCGCGATCGCGCGGAAGACGCCGTGCGACGCGGCATCCGCTTCGGCCTCGCCGATCGTGCGCATGCCGCCCGTGATCGCACCCGATGCGGCGACGGATGCCTCGCGCACGAGCTGCGCGGCGCCGAACACCCGCTCGGGGTCTGGCAGCACGAGCAGCACGACGACGACCGCGAAACAGGCCGCGACGAGCACCCAGAACACCACCTCCGACGAGCCCGTCCACKCGATGAGCGCGGCGGCCACGAACGGGCCGACGGCCCACCCGCCGCGGAAGACGCCGGCCAGGGTCGACAGGGCCCGCGCACGCGTCGCCTCGGGCACGTAGCTCGTGAGGAAGGCGTGCCGAGCCAGTCCGAACACCGCGGTCGCGAGCCCCAGCAGGAACATGCCGATGCCCAGGGCGAGCACGGTGGGTGAGACCAGCACGACGAGCACGCCGATCACCGCCAGCATCGCGGCGCCGATCATCGCGTTGCGCTCGCCGATGCGGGCGACGAGCCATCCGGCCGGCAGGTCGCCTGCGAGCTCGCCGACCATGACCATGGCCGCGACCAGGCCGGCCAGGGCGAGCGACGCGCCGCGTTCGGTCGCGACCACGGGGATCACCGGGATGATTGCGCCCTCGCCGATGGAGAAGAGCAGCGTCGGCAGGTACGCCGGCAGGATGATCGAGCGCCACGAGAACTGGGGCGTCGAGACGGTCATCGCTTCGACGCTACACCCGCCCATGGCGCCGCTCGCGCGGCCACTCGGTGACGGCGTTCGGCGACCGGGTCGGCCGCGCCGGGCTAGGGCGTGGTCGAGACGGTGCCGCGCCGGATGTCCCAGTCGACCGTCGCCGGTGAGCCCATCGAGCCGTCGGGCTGCTGCCTGCGGTACTCGAACCGCACTGAGCCGAACTCCATGCCGACGGTCTGCTCGACATCGCCCTCCGACGAGCCGGCGGTGACGACCGAGGTGATCACGAGGTCCTGCATCTTCACGATGAGCCACGCGTCACGACCGCCACGGGTCACGTGCAACTCGGCCTTGGGAACGTGCCGGCCGGATGCCACGAACCCGAGCAGCCTCGTGGATGCCGCGTCGAACGCGTGCTCCCAGGTGAGCGCCGTGGGCGAAGGGCGTCCCGCGCCGCCGCCTCCGCCGTGGCCGCCGCCCTGGCCCCACGCGCCGAGGTCGGAGGTCACGCCCCACGTCCACGACAGCAGCTCGATCCAGTCCTCGTGGCCGACCGCCGGCGACTCGCCCGGGGCATCCGCGAAGAACGAGAGATACGCGTGACCCGACATGGACGCCCCCTTCGCCGACGGCTCCGCGAGCCACCGCAGGCCGCCGCTGCACCGCAGTGTACGCCCGCGCGACTAGGCTGGGGAGGCCATGTTGGATCTAGACCTCACGCAGGAGATCGCCGCGCTGCGCTCCACCTTCCGCGACATCCGCGCCGTCGTCGACGTCGACGCCCTCGAGGCCGAGATCGCCCGGCTCTCCGAGCAGGCCGGCGCCCCCGACCTCTGGGACGACACCGAGAAGGCCCAGAAGGTGACGAGCGCACTGAGCCACCGGCAGTCCGAGCTGGCCAGGGTGAAGAGCATCGACTCCCGCCTCGACGACCTCGAGGTGCTCGTCGAGATGGCCCAGGAGGCCGGCGACGAGGAGACCGCGACCGAGGCGCGCACCGAGCTCGCGTCGCTGCAGAAGACGATCGGCGACCTCGAGGTGCAGATCCTCCTCGACGGCGAGTGGGACGACCGCCCGGCCGTCGTCACGATCCGCGCGGGCGCCGGCGGCGTCGACGCGGCCGACTTCGCCGAGATGCTCATGCGCATGTACCTGCGCTGGGCCGAGAAGCACAACTACTCGGCCACCGTCATGGACACGAGCTACGCCGAGGAGGCCGGCATCAAGTCGGCCACCTTCGAGATCGACGCCCCCTACGCCTTCGGCACGCTGAGCGTCGAGGCGGGCACCCATCGCCTCGTGCGCATGAGCCCCTTCGGCGCGGCGGGCAAGCGCCAGACGAGCTTCGCGGCCGTCGAGGTCATCCCGCTCATGGAGGAGGCGCAGGAGGTCGAGATCCCCGAGAACGACATCCGCGTCGACGTCTTCCGGTCGAGCGGCCCCGGGGGCCAGTCGGTGAACACCACCGACTCCGCCGTGCGCATCACCCACCTCCCCACGGGCGTGGTCGTGTCGATGCAGAACGAGAAGTCGCAGATCCAGAACCGGGCCGCCGCCATGCGCGTGCTCCAGTCGCGACTCCTGCTCATCCAGAAGGAGCAGGAGGCGGCGCAGAAGAAGGAGCTCGCGGGCAACATCACCGCGAGCTGGGGCGACCAGATGCGCTCCTACGTGCTCGCGCCGTACCAGATGGTGAAGGACCTCCGCACCGACTACGAGGAGGGCAACCCCTCGAAGGTGTTCGACGGCGACCTCGACGGGTTCATCGCCGCCGGCATCAAGTGGCGCAAGCGTCCCACCGACGACTGACTCCGGCCCCCTCGGGCACGCGTCCCGCGCCTGATCCGGTCGGACGCTAGGAGCGCACCGCGAACTTCGCGCGCGCCCGCGTGCGGGCCGCGGCGATGAACGCCTGGATGAGCGCGATGCCCTCGGGGTCGAGCCGCTCCTCGGGATGCCACTGCACGCCGAGGCAGAACGCGCCGTCCACCGATTCGATCGCCTCGATGACGCCGTCGGGGGCGGTCGCCGCGACGACGAGTCCCTCGCCGAGCCGGTCGACGCCCTGGTGGTGATGCGACGAGATGTCGAACTCGCGCTCGTGCGTGATCTCGGCGAGCAGCGTGCCCTGCGCGATGGTCACCGGATGCGAGGTGTGGGTGCCGTACACGTCGCGGTGAGGGGTGAGG
>NZ_JBFUCL010000340.1:0-4004 GCF_056405255.1 Agromyces sp. P1_H4
CCCAAGCAGGGCGCGGGCCACAGCCGCGGCGCCCAGGCCACGGGTGCACAGCGCGGGGCATCCGCCCGCCAGGGCCAGGGCAAGCAGCCGCTTCGCGTCGGCAGCCTCGTGTCACCCGCGCGCACCAACCGTCGCGCGCAGGGCTGACCCTCCGCACCACCTGCCGAAGGCCCCGCCGCCGACCACCAGGTCGACGGCGGGGCCTTCGCCGTCTCCGCGGCGGACCCGGTGCGCGCGCAGGCGCCTGCGCGGGCGCTCAGCGCAAGGGCGTATCGCACGATTTCGCGTCCCGCGCACCCTGGCTTAGCCTTCTCGCATGAGCACCGAAGTTGTTGCCGAGGTCGTCGTCCGTCCCATCCGCGATTCCGACGTGGAGGCGCTGGGGCGCGTCCACGCCACCTGCTGGCACGAGACCTACGACCACCTGATCAGCGCGGCGGCCTTCGAGCACCTCTCGCCGCGCCGCATGGCGGAGCTCTGGAACCACTACGCCGAGCGCGGCGAGGAGTACCAGCAGTTCGCCGCCCTCGTCGACGGCGAGATCGTCGGCTTCGTCGGCTCGGGTCCCGCACGCGACGAGAACCCGCCCCGGGAGCGCGAGCTCTACTTCATCTACCTCCTCGACGCGTACCACGGCACCGGCATCGGCCAGAAGCTGTTCGACGCGGCAGTCGGCGACGACGCGGTGTACCTCTGGGTCGCCTCCGACAACCCCCGCGCGCACCGGTTCTACGAGCGCAACGGCTTCGTGCTCGACGGCGCCGACCAGCACGTGCCGTTCCTCGGCGAGGAGATCCACGAGGTGCGGTTCGTCCGCTGACGCCGCACGCGGCACGCGGCTCGTGTCGGATGACGGGCGCGGCGACCCCGACGGTCGCGTTACGGTGATGCGATGAGCGTTCCCGTGATCCTCGACGTCGACACGGGCGTCGACGACGCCCTCGCCATCCTCTTCGCCGTGCGGCATCCGGGCATCGACGTGCTCGGCATCACGTGCGTCGCCGGCAACGCGTCGCTCGCGCAGGTCGTCGACAACACGCTTCGGGTGCTCGACGCCGCGGGTGCGCCCGACCTGCCCGTCGCGGCGGGCGCCGCGCGGCCCCTGCTCGAGCCGCCCCGCTCCGCCGGCCACGTGCACGGCCTCGACGGCCTCGGCGGTGTCCCCCTGCCGCCCACGGAGCGGCGACCCGAACCGGTGGGCGCGGTCGAGCTGCTGCGCCGGCTCATCCTCGAGCACCCGACGCCCGTCACGCTCGTGGCCCTCGCCCCGCAGACGAACCTCGCGCTGTTGCTGCGCACCTACCCCGAGGTCGCCGGCAACCTGGAACGCATCGTGTTCATGGGCGGCTCAGCCGGCGTCGGCAATGCGACCGCCGTGGCCGAGTTCAACGTGTGGCACGACCCCGAGGCCGCCGCCATCGTGCTCGACGCGAACGTGCCCGCCTACATGTACGGGCTCGACGTGTTCAACCGCGTTTCGGTCGAGCAGGACGTCGCGGCCGCGCTCGAGCATGGCGACGACCCGCTCGGCCGTGTCGTGGGCGCGCTCCTCGGGCATCGCATCGCCCTGTCGGCCGACGAGCAGGAGGAGTACACCGGGCTCATCGGCGACGCCGGCGCGGTGTGCTCCATCGTCGACCCGCTGGCCCTCCGCACCGAGGTGCGTCCCGTGCACGTCGAACTCGCCGGCTACGGCCGCGGGCAGACGCTCGTCGACCTGCGCGAGCGTCGCGGCGAAGACATGGTGCACGGGCTCGCCGACGAGTGGGCGGAYGTCGAGGTCGCCCTCGAGGTCGATGCGACGCGGCTCACCCGGCTCTTCCTCGAGACGCTCGGCCTCGCCGGGCGCTGAGCCGGCGCGGCGTCACTCGGCGCGGCTCGTCGGCGCGCATCCGTCAGCGCAGTGCGCCCACCGACGCGAGCGCCTGCTTGACGAGGATGCCGCGCCCGCCCTCCATCTCGGCGGCGATGCTCTCGGACACCGCCTCGACCGGGGTCATCCACGTGACTTCGAGGGCGTCCTGCCGCGGCTCGCACGTGCCCGTGACGGGCACCACGTAGGCCAGCGAGACGGCGTGCTGGCGCTCGTCGGAGAACGGCGAGATGCCGGGCAGCGGGAAGTACTCCGCCACCGTGAACGGCACCGGGCTCGCGGGCAGCAGCGGGAACGCCATCGGCCCCAGGTCCTTCTCGAGGTGGCGGAACAGGGCGTCGCGCAGCGTCTCGCCGAACATCACGCGGCCCGACACGAGCGTGCGGGTCATCTCGCCGACGGCGTTCGCGCGCAGCAGCACGCCGACCTCGGACACCTGCCCGAGCCCGTCGACCCGAACCGGCACCGCCTCGACGTAGAGCAGCGGAAGGCGGCCCCGGATCTCGGCGAGCTCGAGGTCGGTGAGCCAGCCCGGGTTGGCGGGCGGCCGCACGACGGGCTCGTCGTCGGGATTCCAGTCCGGGTCGGGGGTGCGCACGCTCATGCCTCGATTCTGCCCCACGCTCGCCCGCTTGCCCCGATCCGTCGCGATCTCGTGTTCGGTGCACGACGCGCCGGGGCGGATGCACCGAACACGAGATCTCGATGCGAGGGCGCGGCGGGCGGGCGGGCGGCTGGGCGCCGCGAGGCGGCGGGTACGCTCGAAGGCGGGCGTGCGGCATCCGGTGGCTCGCAGCATCCGCCGCCCGGAGCGGAGGACCCATGCCCGAGGTGCGCGTCGACGACGAGGCCGTGCTCTGGTCGGCGTCGGCCGCGGATCGTGCGGGGCGGCCGCTGCTGCTCCTGCTGCACGGGTACAACTCGAACGAGGGCGACCTGTTCGGCCTGACACCGTACCTCCCGCTCGAGCCCGCCATCGCGTCGTTGCGCGCACCGCTGTACACCGGGTACGGACACGCGTGGTTCCCGCTCGTCGCCGAGGGCGCCGAGCTCTCGGTCGAGGGGGCGGATGCCGCGACCGACGCGATCCTCGACTGGCTCGACCGTGCCGCCCCCGGCGCCGGACCGATCGGCCTGCTCGGCTTCTCGCAGGGCGGCGCGATGGCTCTCGAGCTCCTGCGCCGGGCACCCGAGCGATTCGCGTTCGCGGTGAGCCTCGCCGGGTTCGCGCTGCCCGGCGAGCGCGACGGCGACGAGCGGATGTCGCAGCTCGCCCCGCACGTGTTCTGGGGCCGCGGCACCGTCGACGGGGTCATCCCCGTGGCATCCGTCGCCCGCACGCAGGCGTGGCTGCCCGCGCACTCGACGCTCGACGAGCGCATCTACGAGGGGGTCGGCCACTCCGTGTCGGATCGTGAGCTCGCCGACGTCGCGGCGTTCATCCGCGCCCGGTTCGCACCGGCCGCGTAGCGGTCGTCACCGAGCGCCGGGCGCCAGAGGCTCAGACCCCCGAGCCGCCTCCGCCGCCGCCGGCCTGGCGCGCGGCGCGCTCACGGTCGCGGTCGGCGACACGGATCTTCTCGGCACGCACGGCGGCCTGCGTGGCCCGCTCCTGCACGAGCCACTGCGGCGGTGCCACGAGCAGCGCCTTGATCTCGGCCGTCGTGAGCGGCTCGGTGATGCCGCCCCGGGCGAGGCCCGAGTTGGAGATGCCGAGCTTCGCCGCCACGACGTTGCGCGGGTGCGGTCCCTCGCGGCGCAGCACCTGCAGCCACTCGGGCGGGTCGGCCAGCAGTGCGTTGAGCTCGTCGCGGGTGACGTCGCCATCGCGGAAGTCCTCGGGCGCCGCCTCGAGGAGGATGCCGAGCTTCTTGGCTGCGGTCTCGGGTTTCATCGACTGGGACTGGCTCACCCTCACACCGTAGCCCGTCACGCGGCATCCGCCCACCGGCCCGCGGCAGCGCGGCTGCGACGGCACCCGTCGGTAGGCTGTGGGGAGGCCGGAAGCGGCCGGATGACTGGACTGGGGGCGCCGTGACGCTGAGGCTGCGCTACGTGGCCGGGGTGAGCCCCGCGAAGTGGCTGCGCGCGTGGAACGAGCGACGGCCCGACCTGCCGCTCGAGGCCGTGC
>NZ_JBFUCL010000341.1:0-3982 GCF_056405255.1 Agromyces sp. P1_H4
CCGCCATGCGCCGCGCGTCGTCGTCGAGCCGGTCGTGCACGGCGACGGCGGCCGCGGCGAACGAGGCGGCTGCGGCGACGTCCTGCGTGCCGGAGCGGACCTTGCGTTGCTGCCCACCCCCGTGGATGAGCGGTTCGACGGCGGCCGTGCGGTCGAGCACGAGCGCGCCGATGCCGGCGGGGCCGCCGATCTTGTGCGCGGAGACGCTGAGGGCGACGAGACCGGCGCCGGCCGGGGCATCCGTCGCCCGCCGCAGCGCGTGGACGTCGATCGGCACCTGGCCGTAGGCCGCGATCGCGTCGACGTGCAGGGGCACGCCGGCGCGAGCGGTGAGGCGGGCGACCTCCTCGACCGGCTGGATCGTGCCGACCTCGTTGTTGGCCCACAGCAGGGTGACGAGGGCGACGGATGCCGCGTCGCGGGCGAGCTCGGCCTCGAGCACGTCGAGCCGCAGCCGCCCGAGCTCGTCGAGCGGCAGTTCGACGACGACGGCGCCCTCGTGGAGGGCGAGCCACTCGACGGTGTCGACGGTCGCATGGTGCTCGCCGGCGGGCACGAGGATGCGGGGCCGTGACGCCAGGTCGGGTCCGCTCCCCTGCCGGCTCCACCAGAGGCCCTTGACGGCGAGGTTGACGGCTTCGGTGCCGTTGCCCGTGAAGACGACCTCGATGCCGTCGGCGCCGAGCGTGGCGGCGATGCGCTCACGGGACTCCTCGAGCAGTCGCTTCGCCTGCTGGCCGGCGCTGTGGATCGACGACGGATTCCCGACCACGGCGAGCGCGGTGGTGAGCGCGTCGACGGCCTCCGGCCGCATCGGGGTGGTCGCGGCGTGGTCGAGGTACACCATGCGCACCACTCCTCTCACTCCCGGATTGGGAGCGCTTGCACACGAACTACTGTAGATCGCATGTCTGCCGCCGACCCCCTCCACGACCTCGGCGTGCGCGCGGGCGCCGACGGCGGGACGATCCGGGTCTGGTCCGAGCACGCGACCTCCGTCGACCTCGAGGTGTTCGCGAACGGCGACCTGGCCTGGGCGGTCGAGCGCACGCCGCTGGTGCGCGGTGCCCACGGGGTGTGGGAGGCGTCGTCGACGGCGCTCGTTCCCGGCGCCCGCTACGGCCTGCGGGTCGACGGGCCAGCGGGATCCGGCCATGCGTTCAACCCGGCGCACACCCTGCTCGACCCCTATGCCCGGGGCCTCGCGTCCGTGGCCGACGGGTCGTGGCGCGGCGTCGCCCTCGCACCGCTCGCCGAGAGCGGGTTCGACTGGGGCGGCGTCGCGAAGCCGCGCGTGCCGCTCGACCACACCGTCGTCTACGAGACCCACGTGCGCGGGTTCTCCAAGCTCAACGAGGCGATCCCCGAGCCGCTGCGCGGCACCTACGCCGGCCTCGCGCACGATGCATCGCTCGAGTACCTGACGGGCCTCGGCATCACCACCGTCGAGCTGCTGCCCGTGCACGCGTTCGTGTCCGAGCAGCGCCTCGTGCGCCAGGGACGGCTCAACTACTGGGGCTACAACACCCTCGCCTTCTTCGCCGCGCACGCGCCGTACGCCTCGGCCGCCGCACAGGCGGAGGGCGCCGGGGCGGTGCGACGCGAGTTCGCCGGCATGGTGCGACGACTGCACGAGGCGGGCCTCGAGGTCGTGCTCGACGTGGTCTACAACCACACCGCCGAAGAAGGCCGGCAGGGCCCGACGTACTCGTTCCGCGGCATCGACAACGCGTCGTACTACCGGCACGATGCGCACGGCAGGTACGTCGACACGACCGGATGCGGCAACACGCTCGACGTGGGCCATGTCGCCGCCCAGCGCCTCGTGCTCGACTCCATGCGGTACTTCGCCGACGAGCTGCAGGTCGACGGATTCCGCCTCGACCTGGCGGCGACCCTCGGCCGCGACGACCACGGCGCCTACACGCCCGAGCACCCGCTGCTGCGCGCCATGCTCGAGGATCCGGTGCTGAGCACCGCGAAGCTCATCGCCGAACCGTGGGACGTCGGCCCGGGCGGCTGGCAGACGGGCAACTTCCCTGCGGGGTTCAGCGAGTGGAACGACCGCTACCGCGACCGCATGCGCGATTTCTGGCTGGGTGACCTGCGCAGGGAGCGGCAGACCGGCACGGCGGGCAGCGGCATCGGGCGCTTCGCGACCCGGCTCGCCGGCTCCTCGAACACCTTCTCCCTCGAGCGTGGCCCGCTCGCCAGCCTCAACTTCGTGACCGCGCACGACGGCTTCACGCTCGCCGACCTCACGACCTTCGACGTGAAGCACAACCTCGGCAACGGCGAGCAGAACCGCGACGGCACCGACGGCAACAACTCGTACAACCACGGCGTCGAGGGCGGATCAGACGACCCGCTCGTCAACGCGGACCGTCGGCGCACGATCCGCAACCTGCTGGGCACGCTGCTGCTCTCCGCCGGGGTGYCGATGATCACCGCCGGCGACGAGTACGGACGCACCCAGCGGGGCAACAACAACGCCTACTGCCACGACTCCGATCTCACGTGGCTGTCGTGGCGCGACGACGAGCGGGACGCGAGCATCCTCGAGACCACGAGGCGGCTGCTTCGCGTGCGCGAGGAGAACCCGGCGATCCGGCCGGTGCGGTTCGGCCGCCTCGGCGAGACCACCCCGAGCGCGTCGCAGATGGACTGGTTCACCGCCGAGGGCACGACGATGACCATCGACGACTGGCACTCGCCCGAGGAGCGCACCCTGCAGTACCTCGCGGCGTCGACCCCCGAGTTCGAGGCCTTCAACCGCATCCTGCTCGTCGTGCACGCGCACGAGGCGCCGACCGAGGTGGTCCTGCCCGACCACCCGGGCGTCACGGGCTACACCCTGCTCTGGGACTCGGCGGGCGAGCAGCCCGTCGACGACCCCGCCGAGCACGCGCCCGGTGAGCGCATCCCGATCCCGGCGCTCTCGATGCACCTGTTCCGCGCCCACGGCGACCAGCCCGGCGTCGTGGTCGGGGCCGACTGATGGCCAGGCGCGCGGATGCCACGGCGGGCACGCCCGCCACGGTCGCGCTGACCCGCGCGGGCATCGCGTTCACGGCGCACGCGTACGAGCACGACCCGCGCGCCGCGGCCTACGGGCTCGAAGCCGCCGAGAAGCTCGGACTCGACCCCGATCGCGTGTTCAAGACCCTCCTCGCGACCATCGACGGCGACCTCGCGGTGGGCATCGTGCCCGTCGCGATGCAGCTCGACCTGAAGGCGCTCGCCCAGGCCCTCGGCGGCAAGCGCGGCGAGATGGCCGATCCTGCCGTCGCCGAGCGGAAGACGGGCTACGTGGTGGGCGGCATCAGCCCGATCGGCCAGAAGACGCCCCTGCCGACCGTGCTCGACGAGTCGGCGATCCTCTGCGAGACGATCTACGTCTCGGGCGGACGCCGCGGCCTGGACCTCGAGCTCGCACCCGACGACCTGGTCGCCGTCACGTCGGGCCGCTACGCCGCGATCGCCCGCCCCCGCTGAGTCAGCCCGCGACCGCGACGAGTCCCAGCTCGGCGGGCGACACGAGCAGCGGATGCCGCGGCACCACCCGCACCGTGTAGCCGAACGCGCCCGCCCGGTCGAGCACGACCGTGCCGGTGTACAGGCGCTGCGCCCCGCTTCCCGGAGCGGCATCCGACCCGCCGTCGCCGGGCTCGGGAGCCAGTGCCGTGCGACGCACGCCCTCGATGGACTCGTCGGTGCGGCTGCGACCGTAGACGACCTCCACGGCCACGTCGTCGGGCGAGAGCCCGTCGAGCTCCACGTAGGCGCGCAGCCGCAGCTCGTCGCCGACGTGGGGCGACTCCACGCCGCCCGACTCGACGTGCACGACCTGCACGCGCGGCCACGACGCTCGCACGCGGGCGTCGAACGCGGCGAGCTCGCGCGCGCCGCGGTCGGCGTCGGCTTCCACGCGGGCCGCCTGCTCGGCCGCCGGCCGGTAGAGCTCCTCGACGTACTGCCGCAC
>NZ_JBFUCL010000342.1:0-3975 GCF_056405255.1 Agromyces sp. P1_H4
GTCCGGCGGACACTGCGTAGCATCGCCGCCGTCGACTGACAACGATGTCACGAGTCAACCGTGACACGCGCGATGAAGGGCGAAACAGACGATGACGACGAAATCACTATGGGCGACAGGTGCGACGGCGGTGGCCGTCGCCGCACTGGTCGCCGGCCTGCTCGGAGCGGCGCCGGCCGACGCGGCGGAGCCACCGGCCCCCGACCCCGCGAGCGAGCAGTACCGCCCGTACCTGCACTTCTCCCCGGAGCGCAACTGGATGAACGACCCCAATGGCCTCGTCTACGAGGACGGCACGTGGCACCTGTTCTTCCAGCACAACCCGTACGGCACCCGCTGGGGCAACATGAGCTGGGGCCACGCGACGAGCACCGACCTCGTGCACTGGGAGGAGCAGCCGCTCGCGATCCCCCAGACGTTCGACGCGAACGGCGTCGCGATCGAGGACATCTTCTCGGGCTCGGTCGTACTCGACGAGCAGAACACGAGCGGCCTCGGCACGGCCGAGAACCCGCCGATGGTGGCGATCTACACGAGCGCATACACCCCGGCGCATCCGACGCTCGCCGGCCGCCAGGCGCAGTCGCTCGCGTACAGCCTCGACCACGGGCAGACGTGGACGAAGTACGAGGGCAACCCGGTGTACGACCGGGGCTCGTCGAACTTCCGCGACCCGAAGGTCTTCCGCTACACGAACCCCGGGACCGGCGAGTCGTACTGGGTCATGGCGGCCGTCGAGGCGCTGCAGTACAAGGTCGTGCTCTCGCGCAGCGACGACCTGAAGACGTGGACGCACCTCAGCGACTTCGGCCCGGCCAACGCCACGGGCGGCATCTGGGAGTGCCCCGACCTGTTCCCGCTCGCGGTCGACGGCGACCCGGCGAACACCAAGTGGGTGCTCGTCGTCAACCTCAACCCGGGCAGCGTCGCGGGCGGCTCGGGCGGCCAGTACTTCGTGGGCGACTTCGACGGCACCACCTTCACGTCCGAGAGCACGGTGGCGGATGACGCGGTGCCGGCCGGCGAGGTCTTCGCAGGCTTCGACGACGGCACGTACGACGGCTGGACGGTGGCCAACGAGCCGGGCAACTGGAAGAACGGCCCGTTCGGCGATGCCCCGGCCGCCGGCACCCTGCCCGGCCAGAACGCGGTGGGCGGATTCGTGGGCGCGGGCCTCGTGAACGGATTCAATGACGGCGACTGGCCCGTCGGCACCGCCGAGTCGCCGACGTTCACCATCGACGACCCCTTCGTGAACCTCCTCGTCGGCGGCGGCAACCACCCGCACGTCGACGGCACGCAGCTCGGCAACGAGCCGCCCGCCGGGCGACTGCTGTTCGACGGCTTCGAGTTCCCCGAGGGCACCACGCTCGTCGACACGGGCTGGACGGCGACCGGCGACCTCGCGGTCGACCCGAGCCGCAATCCGTCGACGTCCGGCGGCGACTACTACCTCGGGCAGAAGCGCATCAACACGTGGGAGGGCGGCCCGAAGGGCGACGACAACCTGGGCGACCTGACCTCGCCCGCGTTCACCATCCAGCCCGGCGAGGACCACCTCTCGTTCCTGCTCGGCGGCGGCAAGCGGTTCAACGGCACGCTCGAGGTGCGGCTCCTCGTCGACGGCGAGGTCGTGCGCACGGCCACCGGTCCCGAGGCCGGCCAGCTCAACTGGCAGTCGTGGGACGTCTCCGAGTTCGCCGGTCGCGACGCGCAGTTCCAGGTGCACGACGACGCGACGGGCGGCTGGGGCCACCTCACCGTCGACCACCTCGTCCTCGGCGCCGAGCCGGCGCTGCCCCGCTCGGAGGAGACGAGCGTCAGCCTCGTCGTCGACGGCGAGGTCGTGCGCACGGCGACCGGGCGCAACAGCGAGACCCTCGACTGGGTGAGCTGGGACGTCGCCGAGTACGCCGGCCGCGAGGCATCCGTTCGCATCGTCGACAACAACCGCTTCGGCTGGGGGCACGTGCTCGTCGACCAGGTGATGTTCTCGGATGCCGCGGCCGCGCCGCGCCTCGAGGGCTACGACTGGCTCGACTGGGGCCGGGACTACTACGCGACGGTGTCGTTCTCGAACGCGCCCGACGGCCGGCGGGTGATGCTCGGCTGGATGAACAACTGGGACTACGCGAACGACATCCCGACCGGCACGTGGCGCAGCGCCAACACGCTGCCCCGCGACGTGCGGCTCGTGTCGACGCCCGAGGGCCCGCGCCTCGCGCAGCAGGTCGTGCCCGAGTTCGCGCAGCTCGAGCAGACCGATCGGGCGTACACGGATGCCTCGCGGCCGATCGCCGACGGCTCCGAGACGCTGCCCGTGGCGGGCGACGTCGTGCGCATCGACGCGGTGCTCCGCCCCGGTGAAGCCGACGCGGTCGGACTCAGCGTGCTCGGCGACGACGAGGCGTCGACCCGCATCGGGTACGACGCGGCATCCGGCCGCCTGTTCGTCGACCGACGCGACTCGGGGAGCACCGCGTTCCACCCGGCGTTCGCGTCGCTCGACGATGCGCCGGTGGCGCTCCGCGAGGACGGCACCGTGGCGATCACCGCGTACGTCGACCGGTCCTCGGTCGAGGTCTTCACCGCCGACGGGCGCACGACGATCACCGACCAGGTGTTCCCGAACGCCGGCGCCGACGCGATCGGCCTGTGGGCCGACGGTGACGGTGCGACGCTCGAGTCGCTCACGGTGACGCCGCTGCACGGCGCGATGTACAAGGAGGCCGGCGTGGACGACGCGACGGCCGCGCCGCCCACCGCCCAGCTGTCGTCGACGTCGGGGCCGAAGTCGGCCGACAAGGACGGCGACTACCTCGTGAAGGTGAAGCTCGGCAAGGGCCAGCCGACCACGGTGGTGCGACTCGTCGAGGGCGACTCGGTGATCGGCCGCGTCTACCGCACGGCCGACGACGGGCGCATGGCGCAGTTCCCGATCACGGATGCCGCGCCCGGCGAGCACCACTACCGGGTCGAGCTCGAGAACTCGGCCGGCACGACCGACGGGGGCTCCCTCGTCGTGCGCGTCGCCGGCTGAGCCATGGGGGCGGGGTGCGGCGCTGCTGACCGCCGCACCCCGCTCGCCGAGGCGCAGGGCGGGTCGGAGTAGCGACCTGCGCCCGCGGGCCGGGTGCACGGCGTCGCGCCCGTGTCCCCCGATCTCGGGTGATGGACGCCGACGGCCGCTGGCCCCAGAATGGCAGGATGGGGCGCCGAAGGCGATGCACCCCGGCGGCGCTGGAGGCGTCGCCGTAATGGATCGCGCCGCCGGACTTCCGATCCGAACGCCAGACCAGCGGCTCCGGGTCTTCGTCAGCTCCACACTGAAGGAGCTCGAACCGGAGCGCCGCGCCGCTCGGGCGGCGATCGAGCGGCTGCGACTCGCGCCGGTCATGTTCGAGCTCGGTGCGCGGCCGCATCCGCCGCAGCAGCTCTACCGGGCCTACCTCGACCAGAGCGACGTGTTCGTCGGCATCTACTGGGAGCACTACGGCTGGATCGCGCCCGGCGAGGAGGTCTCGGGCCTCGAGGACGAGTACCTGCTCGCCCCGCGCGAGATGCCCAAGCTGATCTACCTGAAGCAGCCGGCGCAGCGCGAGGAGCGGCTCGACGAGCTCCTCGGCCGCATCCGCGACGACGACACCGCGTCGTACACGCCGTTCTCGAGCAGCGAGCAGCTGGCCGACCTCATCACGGCCGACCTCGCGACGCTGCTCGCCGAGCGGTTCGACGCGTCGCGGGCGGCGTCCATCGGGTACGGMGGGGTCGGCGGCGCAGCCGGGACGCCCGGCGCGGCTGCGGCATCCGGCCCGGCTGCGGCATCCGGCGCGCCCGCGGCATCCGCTGCATCGGCCGCCGAGCCCGACGCGAGCGCCTCGGGAACCGACCACATCCCCGTGCCGTACACCGAGGCCGTCGGCCGCGACCGCGAGGTGGCGACGCTGCTCGACTGGCTCGGCCACGGCGCGGAGC
>NZ_JBFUCL010000343.1:0-3971 GCF_056405255.1 Agromyces sp. P1_H4
CTCATGCCGAACGGCCCGGGCGCCGCGATCGGCATGGACCTGCACGCCCGCGCCGGCATCCGCACGGTCGTCTCGGCGTGCGCGTCGAGCACCGAGGCCCTCGTGAACGCCTACGATCACCTGCAGGCCGGGCTGGCCGACGTCGTGATCGCCGGCGGCTCGGAGGCCGCGATCCACCCGCTGCCCATCGCCGCCTTCGCGTCGATGCAGGCGCTGTCGCGCCGCAACGACGAGCCGGCCATCGCCTCGCGCCCCTATGACCTCGGCCGCGATGGCTTCGTGCTCGGGGAAGGCGCCGCGGCGCTCGTCGTCGAGACCGAGGAGCACGCCAAGGCCCGCGGCGCGCGCATCTACGCCGAGCTGCTCGGCGGCGCGGTCACGAGCGACGCGTACCACATCACCGCCCCCGACCCCGAGGGTTCGGCGGCGGCGCGCGCGATGAAGGCGGCCATCGAGGGTGCCGGGGCGTCCCTTGCCGACGTGCAGCACATCAACGCGCACGCCACGAGCACGCCCGTGGGCGACATCGCCGAGTACAACGCGCTCCGTCGCGTCTTCGGCGACGCGCTCGACGGCATCGCCGTCACCGCGACGAAGGCGTCCACCGGGCACCTGCTCGGCGGTGCCGGCGCGATCGAGGCGCTCTTCACGGTGCTCGCACTGCACGAGCGCACCGCGCCGCCCACGATCAACCTGACCGAGCAGGACCCTGAGATCCCGCTCGACGTCGTCACGTCGCCGCGTGCGCTGGGCGACGGCGAGGTCGTCGCGATCTCGAACTCGTTCGGCTTCGGCGGCCACAACGCCGTCGCAGCCTTCCGCACCTCCTGAGCGGATGCCGCGGGCGCGAGCCTCATGAGAAGACCCCGGTCGCCGTTCGGCGCCGGGGTCTTCTCGTCATGGTCCGCGGGTTTCGCTCCACTCGACGCCGGGAATGGGACATCCGACCTCGCGTCACGCCACCCGCGGACCGCGCCGCCTCAGCCCACCTGGTGCAACCAGACGACCGGGGCGAAGTCACTCGCGTGGCGGAAGGGTTCGAGCTCATCGTCCCAGGCCTGGCCGAGCGCCAGCCTGAGCTCGCGGTGCAGCTCGACGGTGTCGTGCCCGGCCACCTCCATCGCGTAGCGGATGCGATCCTCGGGGATGACGGTGTTGCCCGCGGTGTCGGTCTGCGCGAAGTACACGCCGAGCTCGGGCGTGTGCATCCAGCGGGCACCGTCGGAGCCGGGTGTCGGATCCTCGCTCACCTCGAAGCGCAACTGCTCCCAGCCGCGCAGCGCCGAGGCGAGCTTGGCGCCGCTTCCGGCTTCGCCCTCCCAGTAGAACTCGGCGCGCATGAGCCCGCGATAGACCGGCTGCTCCGACCAGTCGAAGTTCACCGCCGTGCCGAGCGCACGGCCTGCAGCCCACTCCACATGCGGGCAGAGCGCCCGCGGCGAGGAGTGCACGAACAGCACGCCTCGCGCGGCGCGCTGGGCCCGCGTGACCTTCTCCGCCATCTCCGTCTCCGTTCTCGAGGTGCGTCTTCCCCTACGACCTCGGAACCGCCGGATGGCGAGTGTTCGATTGTGGACGGCGAGCCGTCATGGGCGATTATGCCGTGGAATCCCGCGCAGGACAAGGCTCCGCGCCGTCCGGAGCGCCGCCGGCGGGGTCGCTGCCCGGAACACTATGCTCGGTGAAGCGTTTCTCATCCCTCAGGGAGGCACTCCATGGCCGTGCGCGATGCACTGCTCGCACTGCTCACCGCCGGACCGGCGTACGGCTTCCAGCTGCACGGCGGGCTCACGGTCCGCACCGGCGGCCGCCGGGTGGTGAACGTCGGCCAGACGTACGCGACGCTCGAACGGCTCACCAGGCAGGGGCTCATCGAGTCGGCCGGATCGACGAGCGACGGCCTGCCGCTGCATCGGCTCACCGCAGCTGGCGAGGGTGCGGCGACGGCCTGGCTCGGTGGGGCGGATGCCGCGGGCGGGGACCCGTGGGACGAGACCGTCGACCGGGTGCTCGTGGCGTGGTCGCTTCCAGGGTGCGATGCGGCGGCCGTCGTGTCGGCCGWGCGCGAGCGGTGGGCGCAACGCCGGGTCGAGGCATCCGAGGCGGCTGCGGCCACGGCCGACGGCTCGGACGTCGACCGCGAGGCGAGCGGCGAGGACGGGTCGGCTGCCCGGCGTGCCGAGGCTGCACTCGGCCGGCTCGCGGCATCCGCTGAACTGCACCGAACTGAGGCGGCACTCGACTGGCTCGACTCGCTCGCCGGCACGGCGCGGCTGCCCTTCGCCCCGAGCACCGATCGACCGAAGCGCGGCCGGCGACCCGGGGGGCCGGCCGAGGGGGTGCCCGAGCCCCGTGGCTCCGAGCCTCAGCCGGCCGACGCGTAGCTGTCGACGATCGCGAGGTCGAGGGGGAACTCCACCGGGAAGTCGCCGAAGAGCAACCGACCGGCACCCTTCGCGGCCGTCTCCACCGCTGCGGCGACCTCGTCGGCGAGCTCGCGAGGCGTGTGCACGATGATCTCGTCGTGCAGGAAGTACACGAGGTGCGGCGCCCGCTCGAACACGGGGCCGGAGGCGGTGGCCCGCGTCACGGATGCCGGCGGCCCCGCGCCGATCTCGGCCAGGCGCCCCCGCAACGCAGCCATCCAGCACAGCGACCACTCGGCGGCGCTCCCCTGCACCACGAAGTTGCGCGTGAAGCGCCCCCAGTCCCTGGCCGAGGATCGGGCCCGGCGTTCGTCGGCGGTGGTCGCGTCGGGCTGGCTCGCACGAGACTGCACCGCCCGCCAGTCGGCGGACGGCAGCGGTGAGGATCGACCGAGCAGCGTGCTGACGGAGCGACCGCGTTCACCGTCGCGAGCCGCACGGTCGACGAGCTGCATGGCGCGTGGGAACGCGCGCGCGAGTCGCGGAACCAGGCGACCGCTGTCGCCCGTGGTCGCGCCGTACATGGCACCGAGGATCGCGATCTTCGCCTCGTCGCGCGTGGCCACCACGCCCGAGTCGACGAGGCCGCGATAGAGGTCGCGACCCCGGCCGGCCGTCGCCATCGACTCGTCGCGCGCCATTCCGGCGAGCACCCTCGGCTCGAGCTGCGCGGCGTCGGCGACCACCAGGGTCCATCCAGGGTCGGCGACGACCGCGGCGCGCACGTTCTTGGGCAGCTGCAGCGCTCCCCCGCCCGAGGTCGCCCACCGTCCGGTCGCGGTGCCGCCCGGCACGTACTCGGGTCGGAACCGACCGTCGGCGATCCACTCGTCGAGCCAGGACCAGCCGTTCGCGCTCAACAGGCGGGCGAGCTTCTTGTACGCGATGAGCGGTTCGATCGCCGGATGGTCGTGCTCACGGAGCTCCCAGCGAGACGTGGAATCGACCTGGATGCCGGCTCCCCTGATGGCACGGAGGAGGTCGACCTGCGAGTCGAGGTTCAGGCCAGGTGCCCCCAGGTCGAGCCGCACCCGCGCGGCGAGCTGGTCCATGCGCGCCGGCTTCCGTCCCTGGGACGGCCGCGGGCCGAGTTCGGCCTCGAGGACGCCCTCGTGCACCGTGCGGTTCCACGGCAGCCCGGCCGCGCGCATCTCGAGGGCGATCAGCGCCCCGGCGGACTCGGCCGCGAGCAGCAGGCGCAGGGCGCTCGGATCGTCGCTCGCCTCGACGAGGGCGAGCTGGCGCGCGAGCTCGTCGAAGACGGCCCCCGCCGCGGGCCGGCCGGTCGGCGCGACGCGAGGCGCCGTCGTCGGGGCGGCGACCGCCTCGGCGGGTGCGTCGAGCCCGCTCAGTGCGTCGAGGTCGAAGAGCGCGCTGTGAGCGGCGCCCGCGGGCGAGGGGCGTGGTTGGCCGCCGACGTCGGACCCGGCCTCCGCGGGGCCGGCCGGCATCCAGTCGGGACGGGGATATCGCCCGCTCGACCTCGCCTGTTCGGTGGCCACCGCATGGTCGAGGATCGCCGCGCACAGCCGAAGGTCGTGGCAG
>NZ_JBFUCL010000344.1:0-3941 GCF_056405255.1 Agromyces sp. P1_H4
GGCGTCTGCGACGCCGGTGCGCTGGCCGAACGCGCCTCGCGACGCTTCCACCTCCGCGGCGGGCGCCTGTGCCTGCGCCACGGCACGGCGCGCGCGCTGGGTCGCCGCCTGCTGCACCTGACCGCGCTGGTTGCGTACCTCGACGCCGCCCGAGTCGCTCGGCGCGGAGTAGCTCAGCTTGTCGTCGGACGCGCCCTGGCGCCCGAGGCCCTTGGCCTCGATCGTCGCCCCGCCGACGCCGGGCTGGGGTGCCACCTCGACCTCGAGGTTGAAGAGGAAGCCGACGGTCTCCTCGCGGATGGATCCCATCATCTGCTGGAACATCGCGTAGCCCTCGCGCTGGTACTCGACGAGCGGGTCGCGCTGGGCCATCGCGCGCAGGCCGATGCCGTCCTTGAGGTAATCCATCTCGTAGAGGTGGTCGCGCCAGCGACGGTCGATCACGGAGAGCACCACGCGACGCTCGAGCTCCCGCATCGCCGGGCTGCCCAGCTGCTCTTCACGGCGCTGGTAGGCGAGCTTCGCGTCGGAGAGGATCTCGCGTCGGATGAAGTCCCGGTTGACGCGGCCCTTCTCGCCCGCCTCGGCCACGACCTCGTCGATCGTGATGCCGATCGGGTAGAGGGTCTTCAGCTCGGTCCACAGCGCGTCGAAATCCCATTCGTCGGGGTTGCCCTCTGCGGTGTGGGCGTCGAGCACCTCGTCGATCACGTTCTCGAGGAACGTCTGGGTGCGCTCGTGCAGGTCGTCGCCCTCGAGGATGTGGCGGCGGTCGCTGTAGATCGCCTCACGCTGGCGATTCAGCACGTCGTCGTACTTGAGCACGTTCTTGCGGATCTCGGCGTTGCGCGCCTCGACCTGCGACTGCGCCGAGCGGATGGCGCGGCTGACGACCTTCGACTCGATGGCGACGTCGTCGGGGACGCCGCGCGACATGAGGCTCTCGGCGGCACCCGCGTTGAAGAGCCGCATCAGGTCGTCGGTCAGCGACAGGTAGAAGCGGCTCTCGCCGGGGTCGCCCTGACGGCCGGAGCGACCGCGGAGCTGGTTGTCGATGCGCCGTGACTCGTGGCGCTCGGTACCGAGGACGTAGAGCCCGCCCGCGGCGAGCACCTTCTCGGCCTCGATCGCGACCTCGGCCTTGACCTTCTGGAACACCTCGTCCCATGCGGCCTCGTACTCCTCGGGCGTCTCGACGGGGCTGAGCCCGCGCTCGTGCATCTGCTGCACGGCGAGGAACTCGGCGTTGCCGCCGAGCATGACGTCGGTGCCTCGACCGGCCATGTTCGTCGCGACCGTGACCGCGCCGTGCCGGCCCGCCTGGGCGACGATCGCCGCCTCGCGGGCGTGGTTCTTGGCGTTCAGCACCTCGTGGCGAACGCCCTTCTTGGCCAGCAGCCTCGAGAGGTACTCGCTCTTCTCGACGCTCGTGGTGCCGACCAGCACGGGCTGGCCCTTGCCGTGGCGCTCGACGATGTCCTCGACGACCTGCGCGAATTTCGCCTCCTCGTTCTTGTAGACGAGGTCGGGCTGGTCGATGCGAACCATCGGCTTGTTCGTGGGGATGGGGACGACGCCGAGCTTGTAGGTCGACATGAACTCGGCGGCCTCGGTCTCGGCGGTGCCGGTCATGCCCGAGAGCTTCGTGTAGAGGCGGAAGTAGTTCTGCAGCGTGACGGTCGCGAGGGTCTGGTTCTCGGCCTTGACCTGCACGCCCTCCTTGGCCTCGATCGCCTGGTGGATGCCCTCGTTGTAGCGACGGCCCACGAGGATGCGGCCGGTGTGCTCATCGACGATGAGCACCTCACCGTTCATGACGACGTAGTCCTTGTCGCGCTTGAAGAGCGCCTTCGCCTTGATCGAGTTGTTCAGGAACGAGATGAGCGGGGTGTTCGCGGACTCGTAGAGGTTGTCGATTCCGAGGTAGTCCTCGACCTTCTCGATGCCGGGCTCGAGCACGCCGACGGTGCGCTTCTTCTCGTCGACCTCGTAGTCCTCGTCGGGCACGAGCCGCTTGGCGAGGTTCGCGAACTCGTTGAACCAGCGGTTCGCCTCGCCGGATGCCGGGCCGGAGATGATGAGCGGCGTGCGCGCCTCGTCGATGAGGATCGAGTCCACCTCGTCGACGATGGCGAAGTAGTGGCCGCGCTGCACCATGTCGCTCGACTGCCACGCCATGTTGTCGCGCAGGTAGTCGAACCCGAACTCGTTGTTCGTGCCGTACGTGATGTCGGCGGCGTACTGCTCACGGCGCACCGCGGGGGTCTGGCCGGCCACGATGCATCCGGTCGTCATGCCGAGGGCGCGGAAGACGCGCCCCATCAGCTCGGACTGGTAGCTCGCGAGGAAGTCGTTCACGGTGATGACGTGCACGCCCCGGCTCGTGAGCGCGTTGAGGTAGGCGGCCGTGGTGGCGACGAGGGTCTTGCCCTCACCGGTCTTCATCTCGGCGATGTTGCCGAGGTGGAGGGCGGCGCCTCCCATGAGCTGCACGTCGAAGTGCCGGAGGCCGAGCGTGCGACGGCTCGCCTCGCGGACGGCGGCGAAGGCCTCGGGCAGCAGGTCGTCGAGCGACTCGCCGTTCGCATAGCGCTCGCGCAGCTCCACCGTCTCGTGCTTCAGTTCCTCGTCGCTGAGGGCCTGGAAGTCGTCTTCGAGGGAGTTGATCGCCGCAGCGTAGTTCTCCAGCCGCCTGAGGGTTCGGCCCTCGCCGACGCGGAGGACCTTTTCCAGAATCGAAGCCACGAATGTTCTCCTGTAGTCGTCGGGCGCCACGTCCCTTGGATGGCATGTTCTCGAGTGGAACGCCCGGGCACGCCCGATGCCGCCGTGCAGACGGCCATCATAGCCATGCTAGCGGCCAGCAGGCTGGGCGACGGCGGCAAGCGGGCCGGGTGCGGGCTGGTGGGCCCGCACCCGGCCCGGGTGCGTGGATCGTCGTGGCGTCAGACCGTCACGCGCTGCAGCTCCGGCGCGGATTCGTCGACCGGTGCATCCGCTCCGTCGAGGCCGATGAGACCGTAGTCCCAGCCCTTGCGACGGTAGACCACGCTGGGCCGTCCCGACTCGGCGTCGACGAAGAGGTAGAAGTCATGTCCGACGAGCTCCATGAAGTAGAGCGCGTCGTCGACGGTCATCGGCGTGGAGGCGAAGACCTTGCGGCGGATGACCACCGGGCAGTAGACCTCGTCCTCCTCCATCGACGATGCCGCCTGGCCGTCGTCGATGACCGGGATGCTGCCCGTGCGCACCTGTTCGAGCACCTCGGGCGCGGCGGCCTGCACGCCGACCTCGGCGAACCCGACGTCGGTCGCCTCGCGGAGCGAGGTCGGCCTGCGCTGGCCGCGATGGACCTTGCGGCGGTCCTTGGCGCGGCGGATGCGCTCGAGCAATCGCCCGAGGGCGACGTCGAACGCGGCGTACTTGTCCGAACCGTCTGCTTCGGCCCGCACCACAGGTCCCTTGCCGACCAGGGTGAGCTCGACGCGATCCGGTCCGGTGTTGCCGTTCTTCTCATTGTGACGGCTCAGCTTCACGTCGAGGGAGATGGCTCGTTCGGCGAGATGGGTGACCTTCTCCGATTTCTCGGCCGCGTAGGCGCGGAACCGATCGGTGACCCCCAGGTTTCGTCCAACGATGTTCAGTTCCATGACGACCTCCATTCACCGGCGTGTCACCCGGATCTGAAGGGTGGATCGACCACGCCTGTCCTGCCACCGTAGTCGTCCGGGCTCCCGATGTCACGGAGAGCTTGCCGAGATTCGGAACCAAGCCCGGATCTGCGCAGCGGGGTCTGCGCGAGCACGACCACGGCGTCGATCGCGCCGCCTGCGACGGTCACGGCACGGGCGGCTTCGGCGATCGTCGCGCCCGTGGTGAGCACATCGTCGACCAGTACGAACCGGCGTTCATCGAGGCGACGCCGGGCCTCGAGGGCCCCG
>NZ_JBFUCL010000345.1:0-3925 GCF_056405255.1 Agromyces sp. P1_H4
TCCCAGAGGTATGCCTCGTCGAGCGTGGTCGGCCCCTTCGCCCAGTCGAGGCCGAGGGTGCCGCCGAGCGGACCCTGCGGGTCGTCCACGTACTTCATGTCGAGGTAGGCGACGTCGGCGGGCGACATGATCACCCGGCCGCCCTGCGCGACGAACGACTGCGTGGTGGCGACCGCGTCCTCCTCCGGTTCCACGAAGCTCCAGTACTGGCCGATCGTGCCGACCGGCAGGGCGGCGGAGGCGCCCATCTCGTGCCAGCCGATCACGGTCTTGCCGGTCGCCGCCCCGGCCGCCGCGATGCGCCGCACGAGGTCGAGGTAGTCCGCCTGCGAGGTCGAGAGCGATTCGTCGCCGCCGAGGTGCAGCCACGGACCGGGGGTGAGCTCCGCGACCTCGCGCGTGACGTCGGCGAGGAACCGGTCGGTGGCCTCCGCCCGCTCGGGCGACGCGCACAGAGACGAGAACCCGACCTCGACGCCCTCGTACGGCTCGGGTGCGACGCCGTCGCAGTTGAGCTCGGGGTAGGCGCTGAGCGCGGCGTTGGTGTGGCCGGGCAGGTCGAGCTCGGGCACGACCGTGACGAACCGCTCGGCGGCGTACTCGACGATGCGCCGGTAGTCGTCCTTCGTGTAGAAGCCGCCGCCGTCGCCGCCGACCGACGTCGACGCCCCAATGCGGGTGAGCTCGGGCCACGCGTCGATCTGGATGCGCCAGCCCTGGTCGTCGGTCAGGTGCAGGTGCAGCACGTTGAGCTTCAGCATCGCGATCGCGTCGATGTAGCGCAGCACGTCGTCGACCGGCAGGAAGTGCCGGGCGACATCGAGCATCGCGCCGCGGTAGGCGAAGCGCGGTGCATCGGCGACGGATGCCGCGGGCACGGTCCATCCGCCGTCGGGCCCGCCCGTGGCATCCGCCCGCTCGATCGCGGCGGGCAGCAGCTGCCGCAGCGTCTGCGTGCCGCGGAAGAGCCCCGCAGCGGTCGAGGCGGCCAGGCGCACGCCGTCGTCGCCCGACTCGAGCGTGTAGCCCTCGTCGGCCCCGGCGACCCCGTCGGGCGCCTCCCCGGCGGCGACCACGAACACGACGTCGGATGCCGTGGCCTCGCCGTCGACCACGGGCAACTGGAAGCCCGTGGCCGCCCGCACCTGCCCGGCGAACGTCTCTGCGACGGCGGCGGCGCCGTCACCGGTGGCGACGAGCCGGGACTCCTCGGTGAGCCGGAACGGCGGCGCGTCGTGCGTCGCGAACGTCGTGGGGGCGGGGACGATGCCGGTCACGGCGTCTCCGTTCTCGTCGGCGGTGCAGGCGGTGAGCGTGGTGGCGAGGAGGGCCAGCGCGACGACGACCGCCGTGAGCACTGCGGTCGTGGCGCGGATGCTGCGTCGGCGCATGCTTCCCCTGGTCGTCGTCAGGTCCGCCGAATAAGGCAGGACTCCTTACAAACACGGTCGCGTCCATCCTCCCATGCGACGACGCCGTATGACAGTCCCGGTCGAGCCCGAGACGACCGCTCGCGGCATCCGTTGCTATGCTTGCCAGCGTCGCGACTGGCGTTGAGATGGGTACCCATCGGGGAGCGACTGGCACGGACCGACCGCTCGCCTGGGCCGGTGCGCCTGCTGCCGCGCGAGTCGCGCTCGCAGCAGCACCCCTTCAGGTCCGCATGTCATAAGGAGCCAGTCTTGGCCGAATCCGTCTTCAATGCCCCCCTGTCCGAGGTCGACCCCGAGATCGCCGAAGTTCTCGAGCTCGAGCTCGGTCGCCAGCGCGACTACCTCGAGATGATCGCGAGCGAGAACTTCGTGCCCGTCTCGGTGCTGCAGTCCCAGGGCTCGGTGCTCACGAACAAGTACGCCGAGGGCTACCCCGGCCGTCGCTACTACGGCGGCTGCGAGTACGTCGACATCGCCGAGTCGCTCGCCATCGAGCGCGCGAAGAGCCTGTTCGGCGCCGAGTACGCGAACGTGCAGCCGCACTCGGGCGCCACCGCCAACGCCGCGGTCCTGTCGGCGATCGCCACCCCCGGCGACACGATCCTCGGCCTCGAGCTCGCGCACGGCGGCCACCTCACGCACGGCATGAAGCTCAACTTCTCGGGCAAGCTCTACAACGCCGTCTCGTACGGCGTGAACCCCGAGTCGTTCCTCGTCGACATGGACGTGGTGCGCGACAAGGCCCTCGAGCACAAGCCGCAGGTCATCATCGCCGGCTGGTCGGCGTACCCCCGCCACCTCGACTTCGCGGCGTTCCGCGCGATCGCCGACGAGGTCGGCGCGAAGCTCTGGGTCGACATGGCGCACTTCGCCGGCCTCGTGGCTGCGGGCCTGCACCCGAGCCCCGTGCCGCACGCCGACGTCGTGTCGTCGACGGTGCACAAGACGATCGGCGGCCCGCGCTCGGGCTTCATCGTCTCGCGCGACATGGAGCTCGCGAAGAAGCTCAACTCCAACGTGTTCCCCGGCCAGCAGGGCGGCCCGCTCATGCACGTGATCGCGGCGAAGGCCACGGCGTTCAAGATCGCGGCATCCGAGGACTTCAAGGACCGTCAGGCCCGTACCATCCGCGGCGCGCAGATCCTCGCCGACCGCCTCACGGCCGACGACTCGCGCGCCGCGGGCGTCGACGTGCTCACGGGCGGCACCGACGTGCACCTCGTGCTCGCCGACCTCCGCAACTCGAAGATCGACGGCCAGCAGGCCGAAGACCTCCTGCACGACGCGCTGATCACGGTGAACCGCAACGCGGTGCCGTTCGACCCGCGCCCGCCGATGGTCACCTCGGGCCTGCGCATCGGCACGCCGGCACTCGCCACCCGCGGCTTCGGCGACGCCGAGTTCACCGAGGTCGCCGACATCATCGCGCTCGCGCTGCAGGGCGAGGCGGATGTCGCGGCGCTGCGCTCGCGGGTCGAGGCGCTCACGGCGGCGTTCCCCCTGTACCCGGGCCTCCAGCAGTAGGGAGCGGCATGACGGCCATCACCCTCGACGGCGTCGCCACGGCGTCCGCCGTCAAGTCCGAGCTCGCGTCGCRCATCGCGCTGCTGCGGGCGCACGGGGTCGTGCCCGGCCTCGGCACGCTCCTCGTGGGCGACGACCCCGGTTCGCGTTCGTACGTGGCGGGAAAGCACCGCGACTGCGCCGAGGTCGGCATCGAGTCGATCCGCGTCGACCTGCCGGCGTCGGCGACCACGCACGACGTGCGGGCGGCGATCCACGACCTGAACGCGGCACGCGAGGTCACCGGGTACATCGTGCAGCTCCCGCTGCCCGCCGGGCACGACGAGAACGCCATGCTCGAGCTCATCGACCCCGACAAGGACGCCGACGGCCTGCACCCGACGAACCTGGGGCGCCTCGTCTTGGGCATCGAGGGCGAGCTGCACTCGCCGCTGCCGTGCACGCCGGCGGGCATCGTCGAGATGCTGCGCCGCTACGACGTGCCGATCCGCGGGCGCCATGTCACGGTCATCGGGCGGGGTCTCACCGTGGGCCGCCCGCTCGGGCTGCTGTTCACCCGCAAGGGCCTCGACGCGACGGTCACGCTGACGCACTCACGCACCGAAGACCTTGCAGCCGAGGTGCGTCGTGCTGACATCGTCGTGGCCGCCGTGGGCGTGCCGCACCTGGTGCAGCCCGACTGGATCAAGCCCGGCGCAGCGGTGCTCGACGTGGGCATCACCCGCGTGCAGGACGAGGAGACCGGCAAGGGCCGGCTCACGGGCGACGTCGATCCGGCCGTCGCCGAGGTCGCCGGCCACCTGTCGCCGAATCCCGGTGGCGTCGGTCCGATGACGCGGGCGATGCTCCTCGCGAACGTCGTGAAGGCCGCCGAGCAGCGCCTGCGCCGCTAGCGGTCGCGGGACGAGCGAGCGCGAGAGCAGGAGCGAAAGCGAGAACGAACGCGAGCGGATGCCGCGGGCCCGGTG
>NZ_JBFUCL010000346.1:0-3922 GCF_056405255.1 Agromyces sp. P1_H4
GTCGACCCCACGATGCCGGCTGCGAGCCGCCCTCGTCGCGGCATCCGCTCGGTACGCTGGAGGCATGGCCCAGCGCAAGAAGTCCGGCAAGCCCAGCGCACCCGTCGAGTTCCGGTCGCAGGCGCTCGCCGAGGCGCTCGAGCGGCAGGACATCGCCGCGGTGGCCCTCGCGCTGCGCCATGGCAACACGGTGGTGCCACTGGTGAAGCCCGGCCCGCGCGACACGCCCCTCGACGGTGGCGAGGTGTGGACCTACCGCGACCCGAGCACCGGCGACGTGGCGTTGCTGCTGTTCAGCGATGCGGCGAACAAGCCCGCGAACCTGCCCCCGGCCGTGGGGCTGCAGAGCCCGGCCTGGTTGCGCAGCTTCCTCACCCGGTACGAGTCGACGATCACCACGGTGTTCCTCGACATCGCGGGACCGCACCCGATGCAGGCGCCCCCGGGGGAGCTGCTGCGCGCGCTCGAGGCGTAGGATCCGACGCGCGGCGGGCCGTCAGAACGCGGCGTCGAGCTCGCGCTCGCGACTCGAGGCCGACGCCATCATCGCCTGCTCGACGGCCGCGCGCACGCTGCCGGCCTCGACGTCGAGGATGGTGGAGTAGCCGAGCCGGCGTGCTTCGCTGCCGCGCTGCTTCGCCGAGGTGACGGGGCGCACCTCGCCCGCCAGGCTGATCTCGCCGAACGCCGCGAGTTCGTGCGGAACGGCGCGGTCGCGCATGGCCGACGCGATGGCCACCGCGATGGCGAGGTCGGCACCGGGCTCGGCCAGGCGGACCCCGCCGACCGTGGAGACGTAGACGTCGTGCTCGCCGAGCTGACGGAGGCCCGCGCGGCGCTCGAGCACGGCGATGATCATCGCGACGCGCGACGGGTCGACGCCGTTGACCACCCGGCGCGGCTGCGGCGCCTTCGTCGAGACGACGAGTGCCTGCACCTCGACGGGTAGCGCCCGCCGGCCTTCGAGGGCGACCGTGACGCACGTGCCGCTCACGGCGTTGCGCGAGCGGCTCAGGAACAGGCCGGACGGGTCGGGCACCTCGGCGATGCCGTCGCCGGTCATCTCGAAGCAGCCGACCTCGTCGGTGGGACCGAAGCGGTTCTTCAGTGCGCGCACGAAGCGGAGGGCCGTCTGCCGGTCGCCCTCGAACTGGCAGACGACGTCGACGAGGTGCTCGAGCAGCCGGGGGCCGGCGATCGAGCCGTCTTTGGTGACGTGCCCGACGAGGAGCACGGGCAGTTGCCGCTCCTTCGCCACGCGGATGAGGGTGGAGGCGACCTCGCGCACCTGGCTCGGCTGGCCGGGCAGGCCGTCGGACAGCGAGCTCGACACGGTCTGCACGGAGTCGACGATGAGCAGCTCGGGGGAGACCTGGTCGACCTGCCCGAGGATCGTGGCGAGGTCGGTCTCGGCGGCGAGGTAGAGCTCGTCGTGCAGGGCCCCCGTGCGGCCGGCACGGAGGCGCACCTGGGCGGTGGACTCCTCGGCGCTGACGTAGAGCACGCGCCGGCCGGTGGCGGCGACGCGGGCGGCGACCTCGAGGAGCAGCGTGGACTTGCCGACGCCCGGCTCGCCCGAGAGCAGGATGGCTGCGCCCGCGACGATGCCGCCGCCGAGCACCCGGTCGAACTCGCCGATGCCGCTCGGGCGGTGCGCCGCGGAGTCTTCGGCGTCGACCTCGCTGATGGGTCGCGCGGCACGCGCCGCGGTCGGCGTCACCGCCTGCAGGGAGCGCAGGATGCCGGTCTGCTCGGCCGCGTCGACGACGGTGCCCCACTGCTGGCACTCGGCGCACCGGCCGACCCACTTGACGGTGCTCCACCCGCATTCGGTGCAGCGGAATGCGGAGGTGGGCTTGGCCATGCCCCGAGCCTAGGCGTCGCCTCCGACAACGGCGGGCGCGACATCCGGAGCCGTCGTCTCGGGTGTCGGGAACCGCTCGACGAGCTGCGCCGCGAGCGACGGCGCGAACGCGTCGGCCCACACCCGGTAGCCATGGTCGTTGGGGTGGAACATGTCGATCGCGAACTGCGTCAGCATGCCCGGGATGCCCTGGTGGCGCGTCTCGGTGTGCAGCGGCACGACGGTGAGCCCGTGCTCGGCGGCCACCGCCCGCACGATGCGGTTGGCCACGGCGACCTTGCGCTCGTTGCGCGGGAAGTAGAAGAACGGCAGGTTGGCGACCAGTGCGTGCGGGGGCAGGGCCGCGAAGATGGTGCGGATGCCGCGTTCGAACGCCGCGGGATCCCAGTGCGCGATGTCGTTGGCCCCGATCGCGACGGTCACGACGTCGGGCTTCAGCTTCAGGAACCGGGGCAGTTGGTCCTGCACGGCGAGCTCGACCGTCGCGCCCGACACGCTGAGGTTCACGACGCGCACGCTGCGGCCGGTGATCGCGCCGATCTCCTCGGCGAGCACGCCCACGTAGCTGCGGTCGGGGCTCGACGCGCCGATGCCCTGCGCGGCGCTGTCGCCGATGGCGACGTAGAGCAGCTCGCCACGCACCTTCGCGCGGTCGCGCCACCACTTCGAGTGCACGGGGAGCGTCTCGTTCAGCACGAGCGAGTTCGCCGTGAGGCGGGCGCGGAAGCGGCGCCATCCGAGGGTTGCCGCCGCTCCGGCAGCCGCGATCGCGGCCGCCACGGCGGTCGTGCGGAGGAGCCGGTCGGACGTCGCCACGCCGTCGACCGTATGGGAGCACGCTGGACGGTCGCTGAACGCCCGGGTCCGGCATCCGCTCGTTTTGGTCGTCGCCGCGATGTCGTCTAAGATCGTCCTCGGTACCGTGTCCGAGCGGCCGAAGGTGCAACTCTCGAAAAGTTGTGTGCGTGAAAGCGCACCGTGGGTTCAAATCCCACCGGTACCGCCACCAGATCCCCCGGAGTCGTTGAGACTCCGGGGGATTTTCGCATCGTCGGCGGCGGTGCATCCGGGCGGAACGACCGACATGCAGGACGCGGCATGCGTCGGAATCGCTCCACGCATCGGTCGTTCGGCGACCCGAGCTGGCCCCCGAACTGGGGCGCGGTCTGCGCGTCCGAACCGCGTGGCGGTCATTGACGCTGGCCTCAGGCCGGGCGTACTGTCCTCGACTGAGCCTTCTCAACCCGGCGCAGGAACGATGGCTGTTCCAGCGCATCCCCGGAGGAAGTTCGACGTACTGCACGCAGGTCACCGCATCCGCGGCGACAGGAACGGCAGGCGCTTTCGCCTGCTCGCCTCCACTGACGTACGACCGAACCACGGGGAACGGACGCATGGCATCGAACGCGCTGGGACGCACGACACGGACGGCTGTCGCCGCCGTCGTCGCGTTCCTCACGGCGTTCGTGATGAGCATGCCGGGCACGAGCCCCGCCGCCGCCCTCGCATCTCCGACGAGCGCCGCCCAGGAGCTCTCGGTGCCCGTGACGCTCACGTCCGAGCAGCTGTTCGAGCTGCTCCAGCGCGGCGAGCACCAGGACGCCCCCGACGTGGGCCCGGCGCCGGGAACCGGCGTCATCTCCGACGGCGACCTGTGGGCCGCCGCCGGATCCGCTGCCGCGCAGTGGCCCGGCTGGGACGTCAGCTGGGCGGGGCTGTACCTCGAGGACCTGCCCGGTGCCACGCTCGCCGTGACCTACGGCGACAGCATCGCGGTCGACCCCGACGCAGCCGGCTGGGGCTGGTCGGCGTACGGCGGCGCGATGGACCTGTCGACCGTGCTCGCGCACGAGTACGGCCACATCGCCGGCTTCGGCGACCTCGAGGGCGGCGGCGACCTGATGAGCCGCGTGCTCTCGCCCGGCGAGCAGCGCTGGAACAGCGACGACCGGATGTACCCGGCCCCGGCGCCCGAACCCGAGCCCGAGCCCGCGCCGGCACCTGAGCCCGCCCCGGCACCGGAGCCCGCTCCGGCTCCCGCTCCCGATGCCGTCCCGG